>JBILUB010000194.1:0-5187 GCA_044371245.1 Opitutaceae bacterium | reverse complement strand
ATGGGCTCGTCGGGGCGGAAACCGACGATGGCGCGGGTGCCCGGGGCATCGATGGTGAAGAAGCCCTTGCCGGGGCGGGAGACATCCCAGGCGAGCTGCTCGGTGGTGGAGCGGATGACTCCGTCGCGCTGGTGGCGGGACATCTCGGGCAGATCGCTGGGCTGGGGGGAGTCGGTAAACTCGACGACGACGCGGCCGGCGGCGAGGGCGGAGCCGGGCATGGGGCCGACGTAGGTTTTGACGTCTTTCCAGCCACTGTAGTGCTCGGTGCCCCAGGGCAGGCGGCCGGCCTCGAGGTCGGCGAGCGAGACGCGGCGGGTGGAGATGACCTCGCCCTGCTGGATGTCGTCGCGCAGGATCATACGCGAGAGGGCGGGGTAGATGCCGATGTTTTCGGGGCGCTCGATCACCCAGAGCAGATTGCGGTGATGGAGGGCTTCGGAAAAGCCGCGGCCGGTGGTGTTGGTGGCGAACTGGAAGGAGGCGTCCCAACCTTGGAGGCCCATGCCGTAGGCGGCGATGATGGCCGGTGACTCGAGCACCCATTCGTTGGGGAAAACGGTGGCCCACTCGGAAAACGAGTAGGGGCGGTCGGCGACCTGAACCATGCCGGAGGAGAGCAGGCCGCCGCCGGGATTATTGATTTGAGCGGAGGCGACGAATTTATCGGCCCGGGGGCGCCAGCCACCGAGGCCGCCGAAGTAGTTGTGGCGGTCGATGATGCCGACGAGGGCGTCGGACCTGAGGTTGTAGTACTCGGAGATGTCGCCCTTGCCGCGCCAGCAGGAGCCGATGAGCGGGCCGCGGTAGCCGGTGGCGAGGACGCGGGCGGTGAAGCGGCCGTAGAACTCGTTTTGGAGGTGGTGGAGGAAGGCGGCGGTGTCGGAGACCCGTTGGAAAAGGCCTTGCTCGCGGAGGCGGGCGAAGTTTTCCGAGGCGTAGTCGTCGGGCCGGGAAAGGACGAAGAGGTTTTCGCGGTCGAGGTGTTCGTCGGCATAGGCCTCGCCCATGGCGGCGTAGTGGTTTAGCGCGGACTCGCCCCAGGCGGCGACGAGGCCGGCGTGGGTGCCGTATTTGTTTTTCAACCACAGGGAGAAGCGGCGGGCGACGTCGCGTTCGTAGCTGGGCATGGACCGGAGGCCGCGCTCGGACCAGAACATGATGGCGGCCTCGTTTTGGTACTCGACGCCGGCGAGGGCGGGGTCGTCGGCGTAGCGGAGGCCGGTGTGGGGATTGACGTGGTTGAGCAGGTTCTCGGTCGCCTCGATCAGGATGTCCTGCATCTCGGGGATGTAGTCGGTGGCGCCATACTGGTTGCCCTTTTTTTCGGGGGAGTTGGCGAACTCGTCGGGGTAGCGGAGGCGGGCGAGGTCGGTCTTGCCGAGGCGGCGGTGGTAGAAGAAGGACCAGCTGTAGTAGATGCCGCGCTGGCGGAGGGCGTGGCAGAAGTAGTCGAGGCGGGCGAGGGCCTCGGGTTTGAGGGCGGTGGAGTCGTCGTCGGTGTAGAGGTCGCCCCAGGGTTTGTGCAGGCGGACGGCGTTGATGCCGTAGCGGGCGAAACGCTCGGCCCAGTAGTCGGCCTGGGCCTGGTCGGGGATGCAGTCTTTGCCGCCGAGGTTGACGCCCCAGAGCTTCACGGGGCGTCCGGTGTCGGCGAAGACGAGCTTGTCGGCCTGCATGAGGATGGGCCCGTACTTGCCGGCGGGTTTTTCGAGCCAGTCCTCGAGGCCTATGACGCTGAAGCCGTTGTCGTTGGTGGGGCGAAAGTCGAACCAGCCATCCTGGGTGGGCGGGGGAACCGAGGGCGCGGGCGTTTCGGGCGCGGGTTGGGCGTGGGCCGAGGGTGACGCGAACAGGATGGCGCCGAGGAGGGGCGCGAGCAGGCGGGGGCGGGGGATCATGGGGGGAGATTTGCGGCGGGGTGGGGAAGATTCAAATCGACGGTTCCCATGCGATGGTAGGGCGCGATTCTCAGGAGGATGCCAGCTCCGCCACGGCGGGACCGAAGTGGCGGAAACGGAGGAAGGCGATGCCGGGCTCCTCGGTCCAGGCGGTGGGGATCTCGACCCCCTGCGAGTCGACCATGCGGGCGCTCGCCGGGCGGGCGGCGAAGGCGAGTTCACCGACGCCGTGGACGAGGAGGACGTAGCGGACGAGGGGGCCGGACGGGTCGCGGTCAACCCGGACGGAGCGCAGCTCGACGCTCGAGCGCAGGAGGAGAGGCTGCTGGAGCGCGGGCGCGCTGACCAGCTCGACGGCGGGGTCGGGACCGGCGGCGAGCGGATCGTGGGGTATCTGCAGGGTGTGGGGCTGGTCGATCCCGGCCACGCGGAGAAGACAGGCGGGGCCGTCGGCGGAGATGCGGAGGTCGAGGCTGTATCCGAGCCAAGGATACGCCTCGACCCGGCGGACGGCCCGGGAGGGGCGGAGGGCGAGACCGTGGGGCAGGCGGCGCAGGGCGAGGCCGGTGAAGGCGGCGAGCCAGGAGCCCATCGCGAAGCCCTGGGGGCGGATGTCGTGGTAGAGATTACCCTCGGGGGCGTCGTATTTCTCCGGCATGGCGCCGCCCATGGGCAGGTACTTGCCAGGGCGGGCGGACTGGGCGGCGATCTCGCGGTGCATCGCGACCAGGCCGTCCTCGGGGTGCAGCCAAGGATCCACCGCGGCGATGGCGGCGTTGACTCCGTTGAGGAAGTGCATGGCGGGTGCGGCGAAGATGCCCTTGAGGAGGGCGGCGCGAAGGGCGTCGAGGCCGGGGATGGGTGCGAAGCCGGGCAGCGCGAGGGCCCAGGGGTAGATGGAGCTCGCGTAGGAGGGGCCCCAGGGGCCCTTGCGGACGCGGCGCCCGTCGGCGAGCAGGAGCTCGCCAAAATCGGGCAGGCCCTCGGGTGAACGGGTGGCAAGGAGCGGGGCGAGGGCGCGCCAGAGCCGGTCCGCCTTGTCGAGCCAGGTTTTTTCGCCGGAGAGGGCGGCGAGCATGGCGTAGGTGGAGTGTTGAAGAAGGTTGAAGTAGATGTCGTAGCTGCGCACGACGGGCTGGCCCTCGTGGGCCATGTGTTCGGTGCCGCCGGGTTTGCCGATGGCGTAATCGTGGCCCATGTCGCGGGCCCCGTGGGCGGGGGTCTCGTCGCCGAAGTAGTTGCCAAACAGTCCGCGCTCCGGGTCCCAGGTGCGGCGTTCGACCCAGTCCATCGCCTCGCGGAGGACGGGCAGGGCGGCGTCGGCGACGTCGCGGCGGCCGGTCTGGGTCCAATGGGTGAAAACGAGCCAGGTGACGTAGAAGGTGCCGTCCTCCTCTTATTTGCCGTAGGTGCGGTTGGCGAGCTGGCCGAAGAAGCGGCCGGGAGGGACGCCCTCGCCGACCGCGGAGGTGGGGTTGGCGAGGAGGAAGCGGCAGACCTCACCGAGGCGGTGCGGCCAGCCGGCGGCGGCTTGATAACCGAAGGAAAAGCCGGAGTCGCGAACCCAGATGAGGTAGTAGATGGCCTTGATCGAGGCGCGGAAGGCCCCGGAGCGATCGATCATCGAGTGGAGAGCGCGCACGCTGAGGCGACGGAGAGACTCGAGCTCGGGGTGGTCGGGGGCGTGGACCCGGCCCATGGCCTCCACGGGCGCGAGCGCGGTCTCGATGCGGGCGAGGAGGGGAGCGGAGCCGGCGGCGGCTAGGTCGTTTGCGAGGGTGGAGGCTCGGTCGGGCGGAGAGGCGGAGTCGAGGCTGGCGGCGATGACGAGTGTTTGTCCGGGAGCGAGGCTGGCGCGGACGTAGTGGCTATTCCACCGGGCGTGGACGGCGGAGTGGATGAAGTGGCCGGCGCCGGCGCCGAGCGCGGTCGCAAACTCGAAGCCGTAGGCAGGCTCGGGGTGGTGCACCGCAAAAGCGGTCGGCTCGGCCACGAGGCGTTGATCGTAGCGGCCGGTTTTGAAATCCACCTCGCAAGGCGTGTCGGCCCAGAGCATCAGCGCGGCCGTGTCGGGCGCGATGGCCAGGTGCAGTCGGCCCCGGGCGTAGTGGAGCACGCTGTGGTAGGGATCGTAGTCGCAGTGCGAGAAGTCACCGAGGCGAAAGCCGTTCACGCTGACCTCCTCGAAAACCGAGAGCGGATTATCCCGGTGGGAGAAGTTCCGGTCCGCGCAATCGACGGATTCGCCGGCCTTGGGCGACCACCAGAGAAGGAGACGGGCGTCGTCGAGCCGAAATTCGGCCCGAAGCGCGGACGCGTTGTGCAAAAAGATCTGGGTCGGGTGCATGGGATGAAGGAGGCCGGAAACGTGGCGGCGGGCCGGCTGGCGTCTTGAAAAACCTTCGAGCGGCGGGCGCGGGCGAGGGCGGCCAGCGAGCCCTCCGGCGCGGGTCAGGCGAAGCGCAGGCCGAGCACGTGGGGCGCATGGGCGAGATTGAGATCGGCGAGGGTGGAGACGGGGCGCCGCTGGACGGTGACGCGGTGAAAATGCAGGTCCTCGATCGCGTGGGCCGCGGAGTGGCCGTAGAGCTGGCAGGGGCCGGTCTCGAGCAGCGAAACATCTTCGAAGTGGAGCTTGGACAAAGCTCCGAAGGCGACCTGGTCCGGGCGGCGGGGGCGGACGGTCACGTCGATGAATCGGCAATGCGCGAGGCTGCGGATATCCCGGTACACGACGTCGCGGACCCGTGCTTGGTCGAAGATGCTGATGGTGGCGACCGAGCCGGTGTGGTCGGGCAGCACGAGCATGTCCTCGAAGCGCACGCGCTCGACGAGGGCGCCGCGGGTCTCGGTGCCGACTTTCATCGCGGAGGTGCTGGAGCAGAGCACGCAGCGGCGCATGGTGATATCGGTCAACTCGGCGCCGGACTCGGTGCCGTCGGGTGCGGTGAGCTTGAGGGTCAGGCAGTCGTCGCCGGTGTGGAAAAAACTGTCCTCGATCAGGACGTCGCGGCAGGTGTCGGAATTGATGCCGTCGGCGTTGTTCCAAAAAATGTCCCGGATGTGGGGATTCCATCCGCGGTGGGGGATTTCGTTGATCACCGCGACGCGTGCGATCCGCACGTTTTCGCAGCGATAAAGGTGGGTGTTCCAAAACTCGCTATCGCGCAGTTGCACGTCGCGCAGGACGAGGTCCCGGCAGCCGAGAGCGGCGACGAGGTTTAGGCGTAGTTCGCGCGCCCGGCCATCGGCGAGGTATTCGCGAAGGAGGTGACCGGAGCCGTCG
>JBILUB010000250.1:0-4323 GCA_044371245.1 Opitutaceae bacterium | reverse complement strand
AGCGGAGGAAACTGGTCTCGAGCAGGGGGTCGATGCGCAGGGGGGAGGGTGTCTGGGCGCGGTAGGTGGCGATGCGTTCGGGGGCGAGGCCGTAGGTGGCGTGGCGCTGGCCGGCGCGGTAGGCGGCTTCGTCGGCGGTGACGCTCTCGGTGGGGTAGAACACGATGCGGCGGGGGCCGAGGGCGGGGTCGGAGTAGTGGTGGGGTTGGCGCTCGACCTCGATGCGGTCGTTGGGGCGCCAGAGGGTGAGGCGGTAGGCGCCGTTGCCGACGTGGTTGCCCGGGCGGGTCCAGGCGGTGCCGCGTTGATCGGGGGAGCCGTGTTTGAGGATGGTGGGTGGGTGGACAGGGAACCAGGCTTGGTGGGCGACGAGGCCGAGGAAGTAGGGGGTGGGAGCGGTGAGTTCGACGATGAGGGTGCGTTCGTCCGGGGCGGAGAATCCGACCTGCGCGAAGTCGGTCACGCGGCCGGCGTGGTAGTCCTCGGCGCCACGCACGGGGAAGAGCATGTAGGCGTAGGGGGAGGCGAGGCGCGGCCGGAGGATGCGTTGGTAGGCAAAGAGGAAGTCGCGGGCGAGGACGGGGGAGCCGTCGGACCAGCGGGCCTCGGGGCGAAGAGTGAAGGTGTAGCGCAGGCCGTCGTCGGAGAGGGTCCAGGAGAGGGCGGCGGCGGGGACGGGGCGGCCGGTTTGTTCGTCGATCGCGGTCAGGCCTTCGCCGAGGGCGATGAGGATGTTGTACTCGGTGTAGGCGACGGCGAGCTGGGGATCGAGGTCGCCGGGTTCGGCGCCGTTGCCGAGGTGGAGGGTGTGGTCGTCGAGCGCGGTCTCGACGGGGCTGCGGCGTGCGGGGCAGGCGGAGAGGGCGAGCGCGAGGAGGGCGCAGAGGAGGGGGACGAGGGTGCGCGCAAGAGCGAGGGCTGCGCGTGCGGGGCGGGACGGCATCGGTCGAGCAAAGCTTGGCGGCGGGGGCGGTGCAATGGCGGGTTGCCAAGCGGGAGGGTGCGGCGGAACGTGTCGTTTATGTCATCGTGGTTTTATGTGCGGGAGGGGCAGCGTTGCGGTCCGGTGAGCGAGGCGGATCTGCGTGCGCTCGCGGCGGAGGGTGAGGTCGATGGTGCCACGCTGGTTTGGCGGACGGGTCTGTCCGGGTGGGTGCGGGCGGGCGAGGCGGCGGGGCTGTCTTTGCCGTCGGCGGAGCCGCCGCCGCTGCCGCCGCCTTTGCCGGGCGGGGTGCCGGTCGCGGTGGCGGGGAGCGGTGGAGCGGGGGTGCCGGCCGCGGCTTTGGCGGGCTTCGGCGTGCGGGCGGTGGCGAAGTTGGTGGATTTCGTGCTGCTGCTCGCCGCGGGCCGGGTGGTGGAGTGGGCGGTGCTGCGCTGGGTCTTCGCCGGGGTGGCGCCGCTGCCGCCGGACTGGGCGGAGGTCTTGCGGATGCTGCTGTGGTTGGTGGCGATCAACACGGTGATCGGGATGGCGTTCACGGTGTTTTTTCTCACCCGGTACGAGGCGACGCCGGGCAAGTTGTTGCTCGGGCTGCGGGTGGTGCGGGCGGATGGTTCGAGGCTGGGGGCGGGGCGGGCGCTGGGGCGTTTCTGGGGGGAGCAGGTGACGGGGCTGACTTTTTTCGCCGGTTATGTGATGGCGGCTTTCGACGAGGAGCGTCGGGCGCTGCATGATTTCATGTGCGAGACGCGGGTGCTGCGGGATAAGCGGGCGCGGCGAGATTGATGCTGTCGCGGCGCCGTCGTGTGCGCCGCGAGGAGCGGGGGCGGTCGAGCAGTCCGTCGGGCGGGGGAGTGGCTGCCGCCGCCACGATGGGCGAGGGGAATCAGGCGAGGCGACGGCGGCGCATGGCCGCGCAGCCGAGCACAGACAAGCCGGCGAGTGCCGCGATGGAGGCGGGCTCGGGGACCGCCACCAGGTTGCCACGGATCTCACCGCCGCCGTTCGTGCTCGTGTGAATGTTGATGTAGAATTTGCCGCTGAAGAGGTCGGCTTCGTTGGTCGGGCTGAGCGCGGAGGACACGCCGACAACGGAGCCCGAGGTGGCGCTGGTGTTGAAGGTGAAGCCGCCGGAGGCGAGGTTGATGAGCACGCCGGCGCTTTGGGTGAAGGAGGCCGTGCCGGAGCCGGTGGTCGGGCCGTGGATGTGCGCGCCGATCGCGGTCGATGTGAGATCGGTGAAGCCGTTGCCGGAGCCCCAGCCGATGTTAACGGTGAGGACCTTGGTCACATCATCGAAGGTGATGCCGGCGCCGATCTCGCCGCCGGTGCCGGGAGTGCCCGAGAGAACGGTGTTTTCGTTACCGGGTAGAAGCCCGAAGCCGGCCGAGCCCTGGAGGTCGAAGGGAATGATGGCGGCGTGGGAAAACGTCGGCGCGAAGGCGGCAACGGCGAGGACGAGCATGAGGGTGTGTTTCATGAGGCTGGAGAGGGTGAGGTGCCGGTATGGAGCTTCACGTAAAAGGTTGTGAAAACGCGTATTTAAATCGTCAAAGCGCATCTGTCGGCGGGAGAAAACGAACAATTGATTCACGCGCCGGAGAAGGCCCCCCCGGTGGTTAGGGTCCGGAGAGGAGGGGTTCGAGGCCGGCCCAGACGGTCTCGGCCATGCGGCGGTGGCCGGCCTCGTTGGGGTGGATGGCGTCGGCCTGGTTGAGCTCGCGCACGCCGCCCACGCCCTCGAGGAGAAAGGGGACGAGGGGCCAGGATTTTTCGCGGGCGAGCCGGGCGAATACGGCGTCGAAGCGTGCGGCGTAGTCGCCCATGCTGGTGGGCATGCGCTGGCCGACGAGGAGGACGCGCACGCCGGGCTGGGCGGTTTGCACGCGCTCGACGATCGCGGCGAGGTTTCGGGCGACGAGTTCGGGGTCGAGGCCGCGGAGGCCGTCGTTGCTGCCGAGGGCGAGGACCAGGATGTCGATGGGGCGGCGCAGCACCCAGTCGATGCGCCGGAGGCCGCCGGAGCTGGTGTCGCCGGAGACGCCGGCGTTGACCACGCTCCACCGGGAGGCGGTTTGGTCCGGGGCTTCGGGGCCGAGGGCGTCGAGTTTCTCCTGGATCAGCGCGGGGTAGGCCTGGGTGGCGGGGTCGGGCAGGCCGTAGCCTGCGGTGAGGCTGTCGCCGAGAAAAAGGATGGCGCGGGGCGCGGCGGTGGCGGTGGTGGCCAGGGTGAGGAGGCAGGCGAAGTGGCGGAGGAATCGAAGGAACGACATGGCGTGACGATTGCGAAAGCTGCCCTGTCCCCTTAGCTGCGCAACTTTCCCGACCACATGTCCCAAGACTCCGATCCCATCCTGCGGGTAGAAAATGTCAGCCGCACGTACAGCACCGCCGCGGGGCCGCTGACGGTGTTGCGAGGGGCGAGTTTTTCGCTGCCGGCGGGGGAGTCGCTGGCTTTGGTGGGCCCGAGCGGGAGTGGAAAGACGACACTTCTCGGTTTGTGCGCGGGGCTGGACCAGCCGAGCTCGGGCACGGTCCGTCTGGCGGGGCGCGCGCTGGGGGGGCTGAGCGAGGATGAGCGGGCCCGGGTGCGCAACGAGCACACCGGTTTCGTGTTTCAAAATTTCCAACTGATCCCGTCTTTGACCGCGTGGGAAAACGTGTGTGTGCCGCGGGAGCTGCGGGGGGAGCGGGGAGCGGGGGTGATGGGGGAGGCGCGGGCTTTGCTGGAGCGGGTGGGACTGGGGAGCCGGCTGGATCACTATCCGGTGCAGCTATCGGGGGGGGAACAGCAGCGGGTGGCGCTGGCGCGGGCTTTCGTGACGCGGCCCCGGGTGCTGTTTTGTGATGAGCCGACGGGGAATCTGGACGGGGCGACGGCGGAGTTGGTGACGGAGTTGATTTTCGAGCTGAACCGGGAGCGGGGCGCGACTTTGGTGTTGGTGACACATGACGCGGAGCTGGCGCGACGCTGCGGGCGGGTGCTGCGGCTGCGCGGGGGAGAGATCGTGCGGGAGGAGGGGGCTTGAACTTCCGTTTGCTTTTCAAGCTGGCCTGGCGTGATGCACGGGCCTCGCGGGGGCGTCTGCCCTTGACCGCGTTGGCGGTGGTGGCGGGGGTGGCGGCGTTGGCGGCCACGGGCTCGCTCGGGGCGAACATCCGGAGCGCGATCGATGGTCAGGCGCGGGCGCTGCTCGGCGCGGATCTGGTGGTGGAGTCGAGGAGTGCGCCGGATGCGGAGGTGGAGGCTTACCTGGCCGGGCTGGGCGGGGAGCGGGCGCGGGAGACGGCGTTTGCCTCGATGCTGGCGGTGCCTGGCGCGGACGGGGTCTCGGTGATCGCGTCGCGGCTGGTGACGGTGCGGGCGGCGGAGGGGGCGTATC
>JBILUB010000011.1:0-17960 GCA_044371245.1 Opitutaceae bacterium | reverse complement strand
GGGCTCACCCCCAGGGTGAGTTTCGTTTGGCGGAGAAAACGGCGGCATCACCCGGCCACACAATCACCTCCAGGATTTATGCCACGTCTCTATCGCCGGATTTAGGGTAAGCGCCCCGCGCGGATTCGCAGCCGGGGCCACCGACTCCAGCTCCGTGGCTTCCCGGGACCGCGCCGCCCCGCCCCGGAGCTGACGCCAGAGCGCGATCCCGCCCGCCAGCACATACAAGTGGTAGGTCGCCAGACGCCACAGCAGCAAAACCGGACCGACCAACACCGCCGGCGCAAAAAGCGGGAGGATGAAGCCGGAGAGCAACTCCACACTGCCACCCCCGCCCGGCAGCACCACGAGCAGAGACACCAGAAACAAACAGCCCTGGAGCAGCATCAGCGGCAACACCGGCACCTCCACTCCCATGGCGAAAAACGTCAGCGGCAACACCCCGTAACGACAGGTCCACTGCACCGCCGCCACCGCCACCGCCGCGGCGAAACGCAGTTTCCCCAGCCGCCAGAAACGGGCGACGTTGGCCGCGGTGCGACGCGCTCCCCCGGCCAGACGCTCCAGACGCCCTCCCGGCCGCCGACGCCTCCAGCACCACGCGCCCCACGCCACGAGCGGCACCGCCACGGCCGCCGCCACCCCGAGCCAGAGCAGCGGATGAGCCCGCGACCACGCCTCCAGGACCGGCTCGCCAAAGCCCCCCCGGGCCAGCAAAGCCAGCACCGACACGGCCGCGAAGGGCCAGAGCAGGGAGAAGAAAATCACGTCCGCGGCCACGTCCGCCGCCACGATCGCGAGCGAGGCCTCGGGCGGGATGCCCAGCCGCCGTGACAACGCGACCCGGACCGGCACGCCCCCCAGCCCGCCCGGCGTGGCCGCCAGGGCGAACTCCACCGCCAGCGTCACGCCCAGCGCCTCGCGCCAGCGTATCGACTTGGCCACTACAGGCGCGAGCAACCAGGTGCGGGTGCCATTGCAGGCCCAGGCCAGCGCGACCAGCGCCGGCACCAGCGCCAGCAGGCCCCAGCGCGCATCCGCGAGCCGCGACCACGTGTCGCCCTCCACCGTGACCAGGAAGACCGCGGTGCCGACGGCCATCGCCAGCACCACGCCGCGCAGCGCGCGGCGCAACCACGCCCCGGGCAGTAAAAATGCGCCACTCACACCCGGGCTTCCCCGGCGGCCAGCCACCGTTCCCCGGGCCGGGGCACCCCCGCCAGATCCCGATAAAGTCCCAGCAAGCGGTCGTAGGTCAGCCAGGAGGCGAAGGCCGCCTTCACCGCCGCGTGCCTCGCGGTCCGGGCGCCCGGCGTCACTCCCGACTCGAGCGCTCCGCGCACCCCCTCGGCCCAGGCCCCTTCATCGTCCGCCTCCACCGCCGCGTTCCCCGGCCGCGGCAGCAGGGTGTCGTCCAGTCCGCTGCCCCTCGACACCACCGCCGGCAAACCACAGGACTGCGCCTCCAGCAGGCTCAGGCCAAACGTCTCACCCAGGCCCGCGTGCACAAAAACATCCGCCGCGCCATACGCCGCCGCCAGCGCGTCCGCGGAGTGCAGATAGGGCCGCCAGTGCACGCCCGCTCCCGGGTCCGCCGCCCAGCCACACACCCGCTCCCGCCACTCGCCGTCGCCGACCAGCACGAGATGCAGCCGGGGGTCGGAGGCGCGCATACGGGCATGCACGCGCACCAGCCAGTCCACCCGCTTCTCCCGGGCGAGGCGGCCGACGAACAAAAGCACCCGCGCCTCGGCCGGCAGTCCCCACTCCGCACGCAGCGCGGCGACCTCCTCCGCCGCCCGCGGATAGAAACGGGCGGTGTCCACGCCGAGCGGAATCCGATGCACCTGCCGCAAGCCCCGACTCCGCCAAAGCTGCTCCAAGGGAGGCGTCGCCACCACCAGCGCATCCATGCCGGCGTAGAGTCGATGGAGATAGGTCGTCACCGCGCGCTCAAAGCCCCGCCCGGCTCGCTCCCCAAGGAAACGCGCGACCGTGCGATGCCACGCACGAGGATAATCGGAATGGTAGAAGCCCACGATCTTGGCCGGCATTTCCCGGGCCACCCGACGCCCTATCCAAGCCGTGAGGTAGGGATCACCAACCTCGATCACATGGGGGCGAAACTCCGCCACCACGCGCCTGATCGCCGAGCGATCGCGCAAGACGCGGTAACTCGCCGAGCCGATCAAGCGGGGCGAAGCGATCGTGTGCACTCGACTGCCCGCCCAGCGGTCCTCCCCATGCGCCGCGCCCGGCACCACCACTTCGTGCCGCACCCCCGGCACGTTCTCCAGATGACGGCATTTGTCCTCGATAAAGCGCTTCACCCCGCCGCTGATCGGCGAGTGAAACTGCACGAGATCGATCACGCGCAGAGGCTCGCCGGGCGCGGGCGGGCAAAAGAGGGGAGGCGACAAAGGCATACGAAGGAGCTCCCAGCTTTGACCACCCGGAGGTACCCGGCTAGCGCCTTTTGAGGTGCCGGCACCCGCGCGTTCCATCCGCGGGCGCCCCGATTTGCCCCCCGCGCCCCCACCGCGAGAGAGCTTTGCGCTCCGCTCGGTCCGGACTAAGCTCCCACGATGACCACCGCCCTGTCTCCCCGCCCGCGTCCCCGCGGCTGGTTCACCGCCGCCCTGCTCGGGCTTACGACCCTGACCGCAGGCGCCTCGCCCTTCTCCGATCAACTCCTGCGAGACGAAGCCTTTTGGGGCGACGGCAAAGCGGAGATGACGGTGTTTCGGGGTACCGAAAAACGCTACGGCGTGGCCCGCGAAACCGAAGTGAGGCACATCCTCGTGCGCGAGTCCTTCGCCGCCGAGGAACGGGTAAAAGCGGACGATTGGCGGTCCGCCGGCGCCTACCCGGTGATCAAGCTCAACCAGATCATCACCGTGCCGACCGGCACCTATCGTTACGATCAGGGGGTTTCCACTTTCTGGCGGGCGGCGGATGGCGTGCTGATCAAACTTTCCCACACCACAAACGATTCCTGCGGCCTCGCCTACAAACAGGGTGAGCTCGAGGACGACGGGCACTGGCGCCAGCGGGTCTTCACCTACTGGCAGGGTATGAGTGAAGTGGATACGCGGACCCGTCGTCCGGCCACCGCGCTGTTTTACGACGAGCTTCCCTTCCGGCTCAGGCTGCTCGACTGGGAGCGCGCGCAGACGGGACCCTTCCGAGTCCCGGTGATGGCGAGCGTGGTCGGCTCGCGGGCGGAGCCGGTCGCCTGGCCCGAAGCCGAGATTACCACGAGCCGCGAAGCCGGAGACTGGCGCGTCTCGGTCGCACACGCTCGCGGGACCGATGTTTTCTTTTTCGATTCGGCGTCACCCCACGGTCTGCGGCGCTGGGAAAGATGGGACCAAACCACCCTTGATCGGCACATCACCCGCCGTCTCCCCTACTGGGAGCTTAATCGCCCGGGGGACGAGAGCCTGCTCGATCCCACTCGGGCCGAATGACTCCGACCCCTCGCGCGCCCGGAGGCAGAAGTTGTTTTTTTGACCGAGGCCCCTTTGTCTGCGCCCCATGCAAGTCCACGCCCGCATCTCCAAGGAATGGCGCCGCCGCATGGTGTTCCTTTTCGCCATGATCTTCGGCTCCGCCATCTGGTTTTTGACCGACGGCTACCTGATGTGGCCCGCCGAGGCGCGACGGCATGAAACCTTCAAGACCATGGCCGAGTCCCTGATCGCCGAAGGTCGAGCCACCGACCTGAAGGATCCGGTGGTGCTCCGCGCCTGGGAACGCCACGCCGAGGAGCAGCAGTTGTCCCCCAAGGTGCCCAAGGAACGTACGCCCGCGGCGATCGCCGGCCAGGTTTGGACCGGCTGGATCATGCTCGCCGGCTCGGTGCTCTTCGGAACCTGGGTGATCTGGAACCACCGCCGCAGCGTGCGCGCGGAGGGAGACACCGTGATCGGGCCCTCGGGTGAACGCGTGTCGCTCGACTCCATCGTGGAGATCGATCGGCGCAAATGGGCCAGCAAGGGCATCGCCTACGCGCTCTACGAGGAGAACGGGCGGCGGAAGCGACTCACCCTCGACGATCACAAATTTCTCGGTTGCGAGGCCATCATTCTGGAGGCCGAGAAACGCATCGCCGCCCGCCAAGGCTCAGACGCCGCGCAGGACGACGATTCCGGCGCCGAGTCCCCCCGGAGCGAGCCGTCCACCCCGGGTGCCTGAGTGCGGGCCCTCGCGACCGCAGGCGGCTCACTCCCCCAGCAGGGTGACGACGATCCGCCGCGTCTGCGCCGCGCGACGGTGCTCCCAAAGAAAAATCCCCTGCCAGGTCCCCAGCAGCAAGCGGCCCTCCGCGAAGGGGACCGTTTCCGCCGTACGGGTAAGCGCCATCTTGATATGACTCGGCATATCATCCGAGCCCTCCTGCGTGTGGGTGAAATCCGGATCATCGGCCGGCACGAGGCGCTCGAGCCACCGCTCCAGGTCACGCCGAGCGCTCGGATCCGCGTTTTCCATGATCACCAACGATGCGCTGGTATGCTGACAAAACACATGCGCCACGCCTCGGCGCAGCCGCGCTCCAGCCACCAGCGCGGCGATCTGCTCCGTAAGCTCGTACAGACCAGCGCCGCGCGCCGGGAGAGAAAGGGAGTGCTGGACCACCATCGCGAAGGATCCTCACGAACTGCGCCGGGCGGCAAGCACAGGGACCCTGGCCCCGAGCGGCTTTAGCTCCCAGGCACGCCCTAAAAGCTCAGGGAAAAACGATCGCCCGCCGTGGCCAGGCGACTCGAAGCCCCGTAGACGGTGTCATCGTTCGCGAGCCGGTGGACCATCCGCTCACGCAGATTGGAAATGTCACTGGGAGCGGCGGCCCGATCCTCAGCCATGGCCAGAAGTCGTGCCTGACGCGGATCAATCGGCCGGTCCAGCGCCGGAGCCGCCGGCTGGAGGGAAGCCGAGGCGGCCGCGGGGAGCAGCTCGGGTTGGCGAGCCTGCACCGCGGCGAGGTTCTGGGCGATCGTGAGCTGGGAGGGGGTCGGCGCAGTCTCGGCAGCCTCCAGCTGAAGCAAGGCGGCCACCATCGGCACCCGAACGGGCGAAAGATCAGACGCGGCCTCCGCCATTGCCTCCGGCGAGTCCTCAGAGGCCGAGCTCGCAAGAGCCACCGGGGCGCTCTCCGCGGGCAAAGCGCCGGGAAGTGCGACATTCGTGACCGCGTCCGCGCTCTCGCCAGCTCGGCCGCTAGGCAGGAGCACACGTTCGGACGAGGAAACGGGCGCGGGGCTGAAGACCACCGGCCGCGCCGAGGGGCCGAACGAAGATTCGCTGCGCAAAACCATGACCGCCAGCAATGCCGCGGCCCCCGCCGAGAGCGGTAGACTGAAAGGCGCCAGACGCCGGCTCAAAATAGACAAACCCAGCCACCAGGGGCGGGGCTCGATGATCGCGGCCAGCTGCTTGTCACGAAACCCCCGGTCGAACTCCGCCCAAAAGGCCTCGTCCGGGCGCTCGGCGCGCTTCACGCGCAGGAGTTGCTCGAGGGAGGGTTTGCCAGGGGCGGAGAGGCGCGGTTCGTCGGAGGCGGGTCTCATGCACTCAGGTAGGGTTGAAGTTCGGCTTGGAGCAGCTGCTTGGCGTAATGAAGTCGGGAGCGGACCGTGCCGACGGAAGTGCCGGTTATCTCGGCGATTTCCTCATGTGAGAGGCCGTCGATTTCAAAAAGAGTCACCACGGTGCGATGCTTGATAGACAGCTTCTGCATCGCCTCGTTCAATTTTTGCTGGAGCTCACCGAGGCAGGCGGCGCGGTCGGAGGAGTCGCCGGGATCGGCCAACTGATCGAGCAGGCCGGCCACCGGCTCCTCGTCGCGGATTTTTTCCAGACTGAAGAAGCGCCGCAGCTTGGCCTTCTGCAGGTGATTGAGCGTGGCGTTGACCGCGATTCGGTAGAGCCAGGTGAAAAAAGCCGACTGGCCCTGGAACCGGTTAATCGACTGAAACGCTTTCAGAAAAACGTCTTGGGTGAGATCGGCAGCGTCCTCGCGGTTGGCCGTGAGGTTGTAGATCACACTCCAGATGCGCTCCCGGTACTTTCGCACCAGCTCCTCGAACAGCCGTACCTCGCCGGATTGGACGCGCTGCACCAGACGCCAATCCTCGTCGGCCTCGCGGCGCCGATCCACGACCAGCGCGGAGGGTGCGAGCGCTTTGGGTGATGCGTTCATGGAGGGAAGGCGCCGTTTCGGGGAAGAGCGAAAGCTGGTGAGATCCGGTCCGCTTGGCAATGCCGAGGGAAAAAACCGGCCGCTCAACGAAGCGCGGCGACTTGGGCGGCCAGCACCCGGGGCAAAGTCAGGAGGTGCTCGACGGGGGGCAAGGCGGCGAAGGGAGCGAGCGCGTCGACTCCGGAAGCCAACTCACGCTCGATCTCCGCGATGACGGCGTCGAAAACCCCGAGCGTGGCCATCTGGGAGAGTCGGAGCTCGAGCCGCGGCGCACTCCGGCCCAGCAGCTCGGCCTCGAGCTCGGCCCTCTCCGCCACGGGCAAGCGCTCCCGAAGAAAGAGGAGGGGCAAGGTCAACTTACCACTGGCGAGATCGGTCCCGAGAGTCTTGCCGATTCGCTGTTCCCGCCCAAAAAAATCGGCCAAATCATCATAGATTTGATACGCGATCCCGAGGTGCCGGCCAAAACGCCCGGCCGCCTGGACAAAATCCTCCTCCCGACCACCCAGCCGCGCGCCGAGGGCACAGGAGACTCGAAAAAGCTCCGCTGTTTTGAGATCAATCACCCGATCGTAATCCGCGCGGGTCACGCTCACACTTCGCCGGCGCAGGGTCTGCATGATCTCGCCCGCACAAACCCGTCGGGTCGACTCGCTGACCGCACGGCAAATCTCGGGACTCGGGAACAGTGCCGCGAGGTGAAGTGCGTGGGCGAAAAGCGCATCTCCGAGCAGAACGGCGGCGGCGGGCCCATACTGCCGGGAGGCGGTGGGCCGGGCACGTCTGAGCTCGGCTTCGTCCATGATGTCGTCGTGCACCAAGGTGGCTAGGTGAACGAGCTCCACGACCGCCGCGACTTGCACCAAGCCGGGGTCGGGCGCCGCGTCTCCACCCTGCCATCCGCTGAAAAAGACCAAGGCCGGCCGAATCCGCTTGCCCGAGGTGTCGATGCAGTAGTCCGCCATCTCACGGATCTCGGGCTCAAACGCGTCCAATTGCCCCCGAAGGAAATGGTCGAGCGCGGAGAGGTGGGGGGCCACACGGGCAAAGACGCCCGCGAAATCGCGGACAGGCGGCGACGAGGGCGTGGCGGCGGCGGGAGCGCTCATAGGTTGTCGGACGAGGGACAGTTGAACAGGGTCGCCGCCCACGCAATCTCGCCGCACAGTAATCCCGGGGTTCCAGTCCCGGGGATCGTCCGCGCCGGGGCCGGGCAAAATCCGAAAGGCCCGCCCAGGAGTCACGGATTGCGAACGCGGGCGCGCAGGGTCGAGGCTGGCGCGATGGACGACAATCCTTTCGCCTTGGTCTTTGTCATCGGGCTCGGTGCCTACGTCGCTTGGTTGTGGTGGGGTGACATGGTGGCGGTTCGGGCCGGGAAACAGGCCGCGGGCAACGGCTGGCCAGGCGCGACCCCGAGTAGCGTGCGGGCCTGCGTCTGGGCGGTGGCCGGGGCCTTGGTGATCCTCGCTGCCGAGACGCTCGGGGAAATCGCCCTCGGGCTCAGCACAGAGCAGTCGAGGATGACTTATCTTTTCGCGATCTACACCCTCGTCGCCGCCGTGATCGAAGAAATCGTTTTTCGAGGCTACGTGATCGTCTTGGATGGCAGTCGTGCCCGCCGGGCGCTGGTGGTCGTCGGCGCTTCGCTACTGTTTGCGGCGATCCACCCCTTTCTATGGACTTGGGACGATGCCGGCTTCGCCTTCCGCTTCGACGCCAAGGGCTGGTTTAGCTTTGGCGCGGTTTTCATCGCCTCTCTGTGGTTCTACACCTGCCGGCTCGCGTCGTGGAACCCGACACAGTCCCTTTTGCCCTGTATCGCCGCCCATTTGGCCAAAAACCTAGGCGTGATCGTGATCAAGGGTGCCCAGGGTTTTTTGGGGGATTGGTGGTAAGTGCCGGCCAAGGAACTCAGCCAGCGCGCCGCCCACGCGGGTCACCTTGATCGGATTCAAGCCCGATTTTCGGGCCAAAACCTTCTCGCTCCGTCTGTGTGGCGCAGGCCCAAAACCGGAGCCGGACAAAAAAAGGCCCCGATACCGCAAGGGTACCGGGGCCGGGAATTTTTTACTTTCTAGAGTGGATTGAGAAGATCGTTCCGCAAAGTGCCGTCTACGGCTGCGGATGCCGACGTGGCACTCGCGGTGGGCGTACCTTACTTGATCCGCGACTCGACCGGGGCGTCCTCAGGCAGGAAGGGAGACTCGGAGGAACGGCGGCCAGGCATGTCGCTAGCCTTGAGCTTGGCGCTCTGCACCTGATCGGTGCTGAAGATATCCTGCACTTCGGCGGTCTCGGCGCTGACGACCTTTGAAGTGATGAAGATCAGGAGATTCCGCCTGGTCTGGTCTTTGGATTTGCTCCGGAACAGGCGACCGAGTCCGGGGACGTCCCCGAGCACAGGTACCTTGGTCTGGCCATTTTGACTGGTCGAGTCGATGAGCCCGCCAATCGCGAGGGTGTGTCCATCTTTCATCGAGACCTGAGTCTTGGTCTTACGGGTGCGGATGATCGGAATCTCTGCACCGCTGGCGCCACCGAAGCTCACCGGATCTCCACGGACGCTGATCTCGGGCTCGAGGGCCAGGCGGATGAAGCCTTGCGCGTTCACCTGCGGGGTGACTTTGAGCAGCACGCCGATAGGCTTATACTCGAAGCCGCTAACCTCAAAGCTACCACGCTCGGCATTGTAGGTGTAGCTGGGGATCGGGTACTCCTCACCGACGTTGATTTCGGCGGGGGTGTTGTTGAGCGTAACGATCGTCGGGTTAGAGACGACGCGACTTTCATTGGCGGTTTGGAGCGCGCGGAGAGCCACGTTGAACTGCGGAGCGGAAAGCACTGCGCCATAGCCGATACCGGCTTCGGTGGGATCGGGACCAGGGGTGATACCACCTGTGTTCGCTCCGATGGAGCTGCCACCCTCGAGCAGAAGGTCGGCCGGCGAGTAGCCGACTTGATAATTGTTGAGCGAGGACCAGTTAACGCCGAGGTTCTTCACGTCGGAGTCATTTACCTCGACGAACTTGGACTCGATCATGACCTGATCGGTGGCCTTATCCAAACTCAGGAGAACGGGGGTGATTTTCTTCAGGGCAGAAGCGCGCTCGATGATGATCAAGGCGTTGACGCGCTTGTCGACCTTCACTTGGCCGCCACCTGCCTTGTTCACCAGCGCGCTGATCGAAGGCTCGATCTCCTCGGCACGAGCGTAGTTAAGGATGAAGACCTCCGTGGTCAGCGGTTCCTGATTCAGCGACTCATTGGTCACGACCTTGATGATGTTTTCTTCTTCAACGAAGGTGTAACCATAAGGCGAAAGAACCACGTCAAAGATCTGGCGCCAGGTGACGTCCCGCAGCTTGATCGAGGTGCGGCCTTGGAGCATGTCGGGCATGACAAGGTTCAGCTCGAAGAGGTCGGCGACGTTGCGCAGGATGTTACGGATATCCTCGTCGGGGAAATCCACGGACAAGGTGTCCTTCTGCTCGGTCGTCGGGCTCAAGGCCGGGACCTCCGCGGGCGCTGCTTCCGGGACGAGCGGGGTCAAGTCGGCAGCGGGCGCGGGCTCTTGGATCGCGGGCGCCGGAGCTTCGGCGGTGACCGGCTCAGCCGGGGGCGCGCTTTCCGAAGCAATCGCCTCGGCGGGTGCTTCTCCTGCGGCCGCCGGGGCGGGCTCATTTTGGGCGGAGAGGGCGAGCGGAGTCACGAGCAGACCGAGTAGCGCGGACCGGAGGCGGATGGTTGGGTTCATGGACGGTTAGATGGGGTGGTGGTCGGGAGGCTGGAAGGGCGGGTAGGACGGGAAAATAGGAGCTCACCCCGCTTGACTGTGAATGAGGTCGTCGAGATCGACGCGATAGATACCTCATAAGACTGTCCGTCCAAGCTTAACATGAGAGTATCTCCTACTTTGAGTCTTTTTTGACCCAGAAGT
The DNA here is from genome assembly GCA_044371245.1 of Opitutaceae bacterium. Taxonomy (GTDB): domain Bacteria; phylum Verrucomicrobiota; class Verrucomicrobiia; order Opitutales; family Opitutaceae; genus IMCC26134_A. The sequence goes on along the minus strand of JBILUB010000011.1, from coordinate 7,818 downwards.
AAAAGAGGCTCTCCACCGATCGAAACGGTGCCAGTCGCCGGTATGAGCTCCGCCAAGCGTGCGAGAAAGGCCAAGGTGTCGGCCCGGGTCTCGACCGGACTCTCGATCGGAGCATCGGGAACCACGCTCGGCTGGGAATCCCGGGGCACAAACGGATTTTGCAGCGGCTCCGGCAAGGAAACGGCCGCATTTCGGCTACTCACGATTTTCCGGGCCTGCTCCACCACTTGTTCCCGCACTTTGGGCGAGACAAGATCGGGCGCCGGTTGAGCCAAGAGGCTGGCTCCGACGATTCCCCACGCAGACAAGGTTCCGAGGCCGACGACTAGACCACGAGATAGGTTCTTCATGGGCGGAATCCGAGTAGCTCGACGTTAAAGCTGATCGACTGCCCCTCTTCGTTCGGCGGACCAAAGGCGGCCGAGTTGACGCGAGACAAGGTCGGCGCTGCCTCGAGTTTTTTCATGAAGGTGAGTAATGGGGAAAACTCTCCTCTCACCGTCAGACTGAAGGGGATACCGATGTAGGTCGCAGCGGCACCCGGCCCTTTGGCAGGTCCCTTGCCGGCGGCCGGAGGGCTGGGCAGCGACAGCTGTCTGACATCGACGAGCTTTACGCCGGTCTCCGCCTCGATCTCGAGAAAAAGCTGCTGATTACGAGCGAGATCCGCTACTCTTAGAGCACCCGATTCGATCACTCGGTTCGCTTCCCGAAGAGCCTCCAGCTGCTGCTCCAGCTGGGCGGAAAACTTCATGTTGTTGCTCAGCCGCAGATGCTCCTTCTCCTTGGTCTCCAGAGTTGCCTGGAGCTCCGAGGTGATACCGGCGCGAAAGTACAGGGTTAGCCCAAAGACGACCGCGAGAGTCGCACAAACACAGAGCGAGGGCCGCTTTTTAACAAAAGCGACGAGATCTTTGGTCTCGATGCTCATGGTTTTCTTACGGAGATAGATGCGGGCTTGGGGGCCTCGGCGGTCTTAAAGACGAAGACCAGTTCAAAATTCAGGTTACCCTCGTCGACGTTGCGACCGATGTTGGTCATATTTATCTCGCTAAAATGCTGCAGTAGAAAGGGATCGACTTGAAGCTTTTGAACGAAGGAGGAGGCGATATCGCTGGCCGAGGCGTCGAGACCTTTCACCGAAGCGGCCACCAAAACATTCTGAGTCAAACCACGAAAATCGACCCGACGCACGTACACATCGGACGGGAGAACCTTTCCTAAATGCAGGACAAGATCCGGAAACCGGAAACCATTCTTCACCAATTCGTTCGCTTCCTGAAATTTTTTCTCTTCGGCGATGAACTGGGCGTAGGTCGCCTGCGCCTTCTCGCTGTTCGGCCGGGTCTCCGCGATCCGAGCATCAGTCTCGTTGATGGTACGGCGCAGATCATGGATCTCCCATTCGCGCTGCCCAACCAAAAGACCCAAAAAACCCGCCACGGCCATGGCCACCAGGTTAACAAAGAAGTTTGTGCGAACCGTCTTCGTATCAGGAAGTTGAGAAACATCCCGAAAATCCGGCCGCCACGGGATAAAGTGAGTGGCGGCTTTGTCGCCGCTCGATTTGTTAAGCAGCGACAGCATGGGAATGGTGGGCGTTGTACGATGCCATCAGACCGAGCAGGGCAAGTTTACGGGCATCAAACGATGCGGGAGTCAGATCCGCGCCGAGAGAGATGTGACGAAAGCCGAGCCAAGGCCCAAACTCCGGCTGGATCACGTTCACGCCGATCTGATTCGCGATCACCCCTTCCAGCCAGTTGAGCTTCGTCGGTAGCACGGGGCACAGCAGCTGGCTGATCGACTGTCCAGTCTGCACCTCGTAAAACCCCATCGACGACTGCAGCTCCTTGAGGAGGCGCTTGCAAAGGGAGGCCCCCATCCCGGTAAAATCAAACGTGTTGGAGAAAAACAATTTACGAGCCGATTCTTCGTCCTTCAGGCCCAACTCCTTTTGCACCACGGGCACCATGCCGTCGAGGCCGACAGCGATCGGGCGCGTGGTCTCGATGCCGCGTGCGCTGATGATGTAGGATTGGGTCTGTTTGGCGCCGAGCTCGAGAATCAGCGTGGGTTTCAGCAGGTCGTTGAACTTCAGGTAATCCAGCGCCGCACCCAGCATCGACAGACTCGATAGTTCCAGACGGGCCGGGAAAAGCCCGCTCTTCAGAAAGTCGGACTGGGCGATCCCGATGTCTGCGGTCAGGATCCCCGCAAACACCACGTCCTTGCTGGCGCCGGAACGAGAAGCATCGAACTCCGTGCCATCGCCCGAGTTGAGCACGGAAATCGTGTGCTTGTCCGGATCCAGCCGGAACTGCGTGTTCACCACCTCCGCGAGATACTCCGTCTCCTTCCCTCGCTTCAGATCAAGCGTGGCCTTGCGGACGAAGCGACTGGCCGGCGCGATGCCGCAGTTTGCATAGGCGTAGCCTGAGCGCTTTTTCGGCAACATTTGCGCCAAAACCTCGGTCCACGCCTGGGAGTCCGCCGTGGCCACCTCGCGCAACTCCTCGATCACGAGCGGCGCCTGCAGCGAGGAGACACGCGCGATCAACGTCGTCTCCTCACCCCGATCTACGATGTAGCCCTTGGTCTTGGTGGCGAAGAGCATGATTTTAGGGGCGGCCGCGGCCTGACGGGGTAAGAGCAAACACGGACGTCATACGAAAGGACCGTGAACCTTCCGGCCAAGGACTGGATAGACAAGACTTTTTACAGATCTCCCCCCATCACCCGGCTGTAAAAAATCCCGTCTCCGACCAAGGTCCGGAACGGGATGCGGGGACTCGCGACGAGGGCCGCGAGCCGGAAATGAGCGCCTAACTTATTTCTGCCAGGTGCGCTTCTTGTGACGATTCGCCTTCAGACGCTTCTTGCGCTTGTGCTTGTTCATCTGGAGACGGCGCTTCTTTTTGAGGTTGCCCATGAGAGTCGAGGGTTAGGTGTGGTTTTTGAAGAAAACTGTCTGGAAAACAGCTTTCGGTCGCTCCTGTAAAGCCCAATCTCCCACCGCGTCTCCCTCCGCACGCCACAGAGCTCCCCCCCAGCCTGCGCTCCCGGCCGGCCAAATCCCAGGCCGCTTCGGAGATATAAACTCGTGATGCGCGCGACCCGCAGGAGAGAGGCGCCGGGCCCGCGTTGCCCTCGGAGGCATGCACCGCTGGTCCACCTCCGCCGCGGTCGCCTTCTGCCCTCGGGCCAAGCGAGTCTCTGCCCCGGTAACGAAACGAGATTATCTCCCGGAAACGGCCTGAGCCACTTCGATCGAGCGGCCGAGCATCGTGGTGTAGATCAGGCATCGGATACGACAGGTGGGGAACATCGCCGCCAGACTGCCCCCGTACGCTCGCAGTTGAGGAGCATACTCCGCCACCAGCCGGTCTAAAAACGCCTCTTCGGTCTCACCGAGCCGGCGCCGATTCGTTTTCCAATCCAGCACCCAGGCCTCGCCGGCGGCCGCGTCGTGCAGGACCAGATCCATCACTCCATCCATCCAGCCGGCCTCGCCGAGAGGCGCGAACACCGCCAATTCAGTCAAGCGACTCCAACGGGCCGCCCTCAGCTCTCGCCACACGGCCCCCCCCGCAAAAAGAGCCCACTCAGCGCGCGCTCGCGTGCCCAGGCCCCCTTGCTCCGCAGCCTTGAGGCGTCCGGCGACATAGTCCTCGACCGCCGCCTCAGCCCCCAGCCAGGGGAAAAACTCGAGCGTTTCGTGCCACCAAAGGCCGTAAGTGATCGGATCCTCGGCCGGACGCGGCGCAAGGGGCGTTTCCTCGTCGGCTTCCTGTCTGACGGAGCGGCTCGCGTCCGCTTCTCCGTCAGCCAGCTGGTGAGGCAGCACACGGCGCACGAAGCCCGCGGCCACGGCCTCGACGCCACCGGCGGCAAGTTCGCCGAAACCGACCGGCGAGAGTTGCGCCTCCGACACGGCCGCCGGCGCGCTCGTCTGATCGACGACTAGATCCCTGGACTCCGTCGCCGGCTCGGCCGGGCGCCACGCCAGTTCGGGGAGTCCGGCCGGATCAAAGCCCCACAAGCGGGCAAACGAGCGCTCCGGCACGGCGGCCATTTCCGCATCCCAGGGTAGCAGGAGCATACGGCGAGGTCTGGTCAGCGTGACATAGAGCAAGCGCACCAGTTCGCGGCGTCTCTCCCGCTCCCGCGATTCCTTGGTCTCGGCCGGCACGTCGTCCGCGCGCAGATAGACGAGCGGATCGCCCCGCTCGTCCCGCAGCACCTGTAAGCCCGCGCCCGCATCGAAACTGATCTCCCGCCACAGCCCCGGGACCAACACCGCCGACCATTCCAGCCCCTTGGCCGAGTGGCAGGTCTGCACCGTGATCGCATCCGCCTCGCTCCGATTCTCCGCCCGGCCGGCCGAGCGTCCCCGCAGGAGGGCCTCGGTCCACTCCCGCGGCGCCAGCCCGGAGCTCGCTCCGGCCCGCGCCTCCGCCCGCAGCCGCTCCAGTTCCCGCAGGGTGGCGCCGTTCGCATCGACCGCGCGCGCCTTGGCCTCGAGCCCTCCCGCCGCGATCAAGCGCTCGCACCACCCATCCAGTTGCACCCCCTCGTCGTCCACCGCCTGCACACACGGACGCAGTGCCTCCAAGGCGCCGCGCAAGGGCTCCGGATGCACCTCCGGACTTTCCCACTCGAAGCGCCCGCGGCGCAGTTTTTCGCGGGCAAGCAGGGCATCGGACACTCCGAAAATCTCACGCAAGACACCGAACCACTCGTAGGCGTCCTCCGGTTCCACGCAGACCGCCGCCAGTCCGGCCAGCCAGGCGTAGGCCGCCTGGTCCCCCACCCGCTGCTGCTTGCTCTGGCGGGACACCTTCAGACCCGCCGCTTCCAGCTCCCGCACCGCGTCATCGATCCACTGGTTTCGAGCCACCAGCACACAGAGTTCGCCCCACGCCTCCAGACCCAGACCCGCCGGTCCGCGCGCCTTTAGCCAGGCCGCGATTTGCTTCATCTCCTCGCGATAGGTCGCCTTCCGCTCGGTCCGGCCGGTACCGCCCGCCGAAGAGATCGGCACCCGTGCGACCACGCCCTCCTCATTCGCCGGACCCGCCACCAGGTCCTGGTAGGCGACCTGGAGCAACGGCCCCTCCGCCCCATCCGCGACCGGCAAGCCACGACTATGCTCCCGCTCCGCGGCAAAAGCCCAGGGCAAGCTTCGGTTCAACAACTCCACCGCCACGCGCGGCGCGCGAAAGGTCACCCCGAAGTTCAGTCGCTCTCCCGCGGGACCGCCGTCAAAGGCCTCCAAGTAACGCAGGAACGTGCGCACCGAAGCGCGCGAACTGTAGATCGACTGCTGGCCGTCACCCACGAGGCAAAAATGCCCGGAGCGGGGCGGCTCGCCCCTGCCCGGCCACCCACCCGGCTCCGCCCCCGCCGGTCTCGCCAGCTCGACCAGGATCGCGAACTGCGCCTCATCCGTGTCCTGCGCCTCATCGAGGATGATCCGCCAGCCCTCGGCCCGGACCGCGGCCAAGGTCCGGGGATGGCGCAGCAACGCACGCGCCGCGGACACCTGATCGGCAAAGGTCTGCAGGCCCGCCGCCCGCCGCCAAGTCGCGAAACGCTCCGCGACCTCTCCCGCCACCGCTCCCGCGGACGCCGCCGCCCAGGCGCTCAGCGGCGCCATCCACGCACTCGCCGCCGCCACCGCAACCTGGGAACGACCCACCGGTTTAAAGATCCCCAAAAATTCCCGCGCCGCCGTCCGCTCGGCCTTTTCGGCCCAGCTGCGCGCGAGCAGCTTGGTCTTGCGGATGTTTTTCGCACCCGAGCCTTTTTCGGGCAGCGCCTCGATCCGTGCCAACCCCGAGCCGTCGGCCCGCGGAGGCAGCCCCCGCGGCGCCGCCGCGCGCAGCGCCGCGGCCTGCTCCGGCTCCAACTCTTGCGCCCGGTTGAGAATATCCTCCATCGGCACCAGGCGACAGAGCTCGCGCAACGCCTCCCCGCCCACCGAATCCAGCGTCAGGGGATCACCAGCCAAAAACTCCTCCCACGCCGCCTCGGCGGCGCTGTCATCGAGCAAAACCGGCGCCAGATCGAGCCCCGCCTCATGACCATGCTCCCGGGCGAGTTTCAGGCAAAAAGAATGCAGCGTGCCGAAAAACGCACCCTCCAGATGCTCCAGAGGCGCGAGGTCCGCTCCGTCTCCGCGAGCAGCCAAGCGCCGGAGCAAGCGCTCCCGGGCCCGTTCGCCGATCTCCTCCGCCGCCTTGAGCGTGTAGGTCACCACCGCCGTGCGGCGCAGCTGAGGCGCCGCCACCGGGTCCATCGCCATCGCGGCCAACCGCTCGGAGATCGCGGTCGTCTTGCCCGAACCCGCGTTGGCCGAGACCGCAAAGTTCCGCGTCCACTCGCCGCGGAAACGCTCACGAGCGTCTTCATCGGCCACCGGCAGTGCGAAAGGAACGCTGCGATCAGTCATCGATCTCCTCCTCCCCCGCTTCGTCCGACGCCCCCGCGACGGCGCCAAGGGTGAGCGCGTACTTCATGCGCAGATCCCGCGCCGGCACGGGCGTACACGCGACAGGCCACTCCCAAGGCCGCGGCCCCCCATGGACATTTCGGTCCGGCGTGAGCGCCCCATAGCGCCCGGCCACCAAGGCCTGATGGATCCGAGGCAGCCCCGCGAGCGCCTCCTCCAGCGCCGCCTCCTCCAGCTCGGTCGCTTCTTCCACGGTGAGTTTCCAGATCGTCGCCGCTCGCGTCCCCAGCGAGCGCACCGCGTCCAGATACAGAGCGAGCTGGAGCGATTCCGCCTTGGCCGCCATGCGCGCCGCATTGATGCCACGCTCGGTCGCGCCTGACTTGTAGTCGAAAAGATGGACCCTCGCCCCGGTCCAGCCCGGGCGGTCCGAACGGGCCACATCGATCCGGCCGCGGATGGGCACCGTCCAGCCCGGCACCGTCAGACGCGCCTCCGCGGGCAACCAGCACTCGACCACGACAAAATCCCCCTCGCCGGCGGCGTGGAAACGGTCGAGCAAGGCGCGGCACAGCGCCTCGAGCCTCCCCTGCTCCGCCTCCCAGTACCAGCCCGCGGGACGCAGCGCGCGCTCCGCGGCGAGCCCGCGCTCCAGCCGCTCCCGGGCCTCGTCCGGCGCACGCAGCGGGCCCCACTCCCCGTCCCGCGCCCCCTCCGGACGGACCGCGGCGGCGAGCAGCCGATGCGCCACCTGGCCGCGCCGCAGCGCCGGGGCGCGCAGCAGGGGCTCGCGCCGGGCCGGCTCCAGACCGAGCAAGCCGCGAAACCAGAGCACCGCCGGATCGACCGCGCCCTTTTCCAGCGTGCTCGGCGAGAGGCGGGCCGGCAGCGGGATCGTATCGATATCGTCGATACAGAGGAAAAACGGATCAAAAGGCCGGTCCGCCGCGAAGCGGCCCGCGCGCAGCATCCTCCACTCCTCCGGAGCGGGCGTGCCGGGCGCCCCCGCGGGATCGAGCGCGAGGCGCTCCAGCGCTTCACGGGGCCGCCGCTCCCCCCTCGCCCAGAGCGCCCGCTCGAGCACGGCGTTTGGCGCGAGCTGCCGGTCGGGGTCGACCTCGTCCCGCGCGGCCGCGGAGAGGACCGCCCCCTGCCGGGCGGCCGCCATCAGGGCGACGTGGCCGGCGCGCTCCAGCAAGGAGGCCTCCTCGCTGGTCAACAATGGCGCCGCGCCCCGCCCGCCGCGATTCAGCGTCCGCCGCGCGGCGTCATCCAGCCATGGATTGGGATCACGGCGGCGGGGCCAATCCCCCGCATTCGCCTGGGTGAGGATCAAGCGGGACCACGGCGCGTGCTCCGCCCGT
>JBILUB010000193.1:0-5220 GCA_044371245.1 Opitutaceae bacterium | reverse complement strand
GCCCCCGCTGGATCCGGCGCTGCTGGGCGCGGTCGTCCTGATTGAGAGCGACGACTCGAGCGGGAGCGGCTTTATCACCGAGCTGAAGGGGCAGCCTTTCGTGATCAGTAATCTGCACGTGGTGGGCGGGGCCCGGAACCTCAAGCTCACCACGGTGACCGGGCGGCGCCTCGAAATCGTCTCGACCCATGCGGCCGCAGGGCGAGACCTGGCGATCATGCGTCTAGCCGGCGCCGATCACCCGGTGAGGTTGCGCATGCCCGACGATCTTCTGGCCGAGGCCAAGATCGACACGCCCGTGGTGGTGGCGGGTAACCGCCGCGGCGGTGGCGTGGCCACCCAGGAGCGCGGGCGCTTGCTCGGCATCGGGCCCGACCGGGTCGAGGTCAACGCGGCTTTCCAACCGGGCAACAGCGGCAGTCCGATCATCCTGCCCGAGACCGGACGGGTGATCGGAGTGGCGGCGTTCTCGTCGAAGCGCGAGATGGACGACTCCGACCAAGCGGGCACGGGCAGCGTCGAGCAACGCTGGTTCGGCTTTCGGCTCGACGGGGTCGAGCGCTGGGAAGCGGTGGACCACGATCGCTGGCGCCTGGAGGCGAAAATGATCGAGGACTTCGCCCGTGACACCGAGGCGATTTTCGACGCCCTCTCCGGTCGGCTCGAAGAGGCTTCGGAGAGTGCGCGCGTGGCGGTGCCGATCGGCCGCTTCATCGACCGCGTCGGCCGGTCGGGCAACAGCCGCGCCCAGAACATGCAGGAAGTGCAGGAGCTGCTGCGGTCGCTGCGGGCCTTGTGCAACCAGGGTCTGCGCGAGCTCGAGAACGCGCCGACGCACGACTTTTTCCGCACCAGCGAGTACTGGAGCTCAAGCATCCCGCTGCAGCTGCGCGCGCGAAAACAGTTGGCCGAGCGCATCGACGAGGTCTCGAAGAACTTGGACGTGTTTCTCGCCCGCCTGCGGCGCTAGTCGGACTCCGGAAGGCCGCGGCGCGAATCAGCCGACCGAGGCGGGCCAAGCGGTGCGCGGTGCAGCCCGGAGGTGTTGATCACGCCGGATTTTTTCCCGTCTTGTTTTTGCCCTCGGCAGCGGGCTTCAGCGGGGGAGCTCAGGGTGACCGGGGCGGCGCGCGGGAAAAGCCCTCGAGCGCTCAGGCCGCGCGGGGGGCTGCGAGGGATAGTTTAAATCCCCCTCGTTCACCTGGGAGCTGCGGTAGATTTCGAAAATTCGCGACGAGCCGACGGAGAGGGCAAACGAACATTGGGGAGGATGAGAAGCGAGCGAGAGTAGCTCTTTGGCGTTGGCTCACCGCGCAGACAGGAGGCGGTTTTGAAGGATTAGTTGCTCCGTGGGGCGGCGATCTGCGGATTTCTCAACGATGGGGCTACGTCGTATGCTCGGCGAAGACGCCGTCGCACAGGTCGATGAGTTCGTCGAAATCGCCGGAATCTTCCCTGCGGGTCATTCGGACCACCACGACCTTCTGATCGGGGAAAACAAGGAGGTACTGGCCGAGATACCCGGCGGCCATGTAGCCGTGAACCGTGGATAGCCGCAGGGTCGCGTTGCCAGAAATGCTCGCGGATATTCATCGGCGCGAAGAACCGATCGGCGCAAAACTCGTCGATGGGTCGGCCGCTTGCCCGCTCGACGATGCCCGCGAGCAGGTTGACCGCCTTGTTGTTGTAGCAGAAGCGCGTGCCCGGCTCGGCGCTCAATTCCGCGGCGAGGGCCAGCCGGACAAAATCCGGGCTGGGGTAGATCTCCTCGGTGGTGAGGGGGACGTTTTGGAGACCCGAGGTGTGGGTGAGCAAATGCCGCACGGTGACGCGGGCCTTTCGGCCCTGTTTCCATTCGGGATAAAAGTGCGCCACGGGCTGATCCAGCGAGGTCAAGCTGCGTTCATCCAACAAGACGCCGATACAGAGGCTCACGATCGATTTCGTGCACGACATCAGCTCGATCGGTTGGCGGGCGGTATCGTCCGCATACCACTCGAGCAAAAAACGACCATCGCGCCAGACGAGGAGCGCCTCGCTCTTCGCGTCGATGGCGCACTGCCGGAGTTTTTCGAGCGCGTTCATGGTTTGTTCGTGTCCGTCCGGGTGGGGTGAGGGGTGCGAATGAGGGACGCGTTGCCTGACTCGGCGAGGAGGGGAAAGGGAATGAACCGGCGGGCGGATTATTCGCGGGACCAGCCAAGCGCACGTGCCATCGCGATAAAGCCCGAGGCGCACCAACTCTGGCGACGGAGCACGGGATAAGGTTCAATGACCGGCCTTTCGTGATGCTCCTGCAGTCCGCCGTAGGGCAGTCCGGTGTCGGGATGAAAAACCTCGCAGAAACCGCCGTCGCGGACCGCTTTTTCGGCGAGGGAAATCATCTCCCGTTCCGCCAGGTCCCGGCGGCCGTGTGCCATGCAGGCGAGCGCCCAGGCCGCGTTGACCTGCGGCCAGATCGGACCGGAGTGGCGGCCATAGTCGCCGAGCGCGGCGTAGCGTGGGTAGGTGGGCCACAGGCAGGGAATCCCGTGCGGGGTGAGGTGCACGTTTTGAAAGATCCGCCGCGCCTGCTCGTGGTCGGCGACGTCGAAGAGCAAGGCAAAGGCGAGGCCCAGGCCCTCCTGGCGATCATCGTCGCCGGGGGCGTCGATCAGGTAGCGATAACGCCCGAGCGCGTCGCTCCAGAAGCGGGTGTTGATGGCCGCTCGGAGTGACTCCGCCTTGCTCGTCCACGTGGGGTCGGACTCGATCCCGAGCTCGGCCGCCATGAGCAGGGCGACCCGATAGGCGCGGTAGTAGAGACAGTTGGTCGAAAGCGCCTTGCAGGGCATGCCGCCTCCGACGGGGAAACGTTTGTGCGCCGCCACCTCCGTCCAGACGTCGATGCCGCTAAACGGAGGGTCGCCGGGCCCGGGAGTGTAGAAGTCCGGGTAAGCCGCGATGCCGTCCTGAAAACAAGCGCCTCCGCGAAACAAACCGTCGGCCGCATCAAATTCCTCCGCCTCGAAGCGCGTGAGGGAGTGGCGCACGGCGTCGTGGGCGATGGTCAAGAAGGCCCGGTCGCGCGTGATCGTGTAGTGCTCCCACGCACCCTGGGCCCAGATGATGGCATCCCAGTACTGGCCGCCGATGCGCACGCTCCCGTCAGGGGCACGCTCCAGCACGGCGAGCAAGGTGTGAGTGGCCACCGTCGGGACGAGTCGCGACAGGGCGAACCAGACGTTGAAGGCGGCGTCCCTCGTCCAAGGGGTAACGTACTCCAAGCCCGCGATCAGGCAGGGAGCGGGGGCGGCGAGCAGGCCATCCTGGAAGGGGCGCACGTTTCCCAGCAGGTCGCCGATCGCGAGGCGTAGTGCGAGGCGCACCCGTGGATCGTCGGACGGCGGCATCTCCGGAGTGACGGTAAACGCGAGGGACATCAGGGCCGGGAGCGTTCCCCGCCTGCTGGCGCGTTCAAGTGGATTTCACTCCCTCCTGGTTCGCTGGCAGGGGGCGAGGTCTGGATCCCGCGACCGCGCGGTCTCGCGGTCGCCACGCGGCGGGCGGTCGGCATGCAGCGGTGGATAGCCTCGCCGGACCTGCGATGCCGCGGGAGCGGGGGCGGAGTAGTCAGGGGCCGGCGGGATCGCGCCAAGCGCGGTCGTACTCGGTGCGGGACACGATCGACACCCGCCCGTCGAAGAAGGCGGCCAAGGCGCGATCCGGAACCTAGCGGTGATAGGCGCGATTTTCTTCGGAGCCGTTGATAGACCAGTCAAAGGCGGAGGCGAATACGATCCGGCGTGAGGGGTGGGTCACAGAGGAGAGCGCGGCGCTTGGCGGCTCGCTCGGCGACCAGGCGGCCAGGTGAGTGCTAGGCTCGGGGAGGAGCGGCTGGATATTGTAGGAGGTAAGGGATGAGTTTGGCCCGATCCCTTTTCGCTCTCGGGTGGTGAATGATCGCGACCGCCTCCCCCGCTTTTTTGCGCCGCGCCTCACTCCGGCGAGAACTCGATGTTTCGCGGCTTGGTGGGAAGGCTCTGGTTCGACGCTCGTTCTGTCGTGGGCACCGCCTTGTCCACCGGTTCGATCTTCAGGCCGTTCACCCACATCTGGCCGCTGCCGTTCACGAAGAAACCATAGTTCAGCGCCGTGGCTTTTTCCGGCACGTCCAGCACCACCGAATATTCCGCCCAATCGTTTGTGCCCTTTGGCTGACGGCCGTCCATGTTGTCGAATTGCAGCGACCGATCGCCGGGACCATCCACCCGCATCCACAGCTGCGCTCCATCGGAGATACGGTCGGTCTTGATGTATCCGCTCAGGCGCACGCGCTGGCCGCGATAGGCCTCGGGCGAGATCGTCTGCATCATTCCTCCAAACGAGCTCTCATCGGCCTCGCCCGCTCCCTTGGTGTAGGCGCTCGGGTAACCGCCCAGGGTCTCGTTTGTGTCCACCCCCACTTCGTAGAGCTGAGGGTTGTTGCCGTTTTTGGCCCAGCCCTTCGGCGCTTTGCGCGTCACCCCCGGCCGTGGCGCCGCGTCCGCCTGCGGCACCGCCGCGGCTTCGCCGTCTTTCGCTGCGCTCGCGTCAACCACCGTCGCTGCGCCCGTGCCCGCCGACGCGCGCGCCGCGCGCATCACCGATAAATCCCGCTCCAGCTCCCGCGCTTGCGTCTGCAAGCGCGCATGCTCCTGCGCGAGAGTGGCCAGTTCCCGCTGCAACCGCCGGGTGCTGATCGCATCCTGGGCGAAATATCCCGCCAGCGAGAGCACGGCGGCGGACACGATGATTTTTTGGCTCGTGGTCATAAGAATCAGAAAAGCGAAAGGCCCGCTCGCCGCCGCCGTTGCGGCCAGGGCCGCTCCCGCCGCGTTTAGCGCCAGTCCGGCCGGGGGCGTCACCGCCGCGAAGCTCGGCAGCGTCCCCGCCAGCACGGCCGCCGACGATTCCATCCCCGCCGTCTCGGCCCGCGCGCAGACGCTCCAGCGCGCGCTCCACCCGCATCCGCGCCGCGCTCTCCGTGCGCCCCATCTCCGCCCCCATCTCGGCGAAACTTTTCCCCGCGAAAAACCGCGCGAGGATGGCCTCTCGATCCTTGGCCCCCAGCTCGGCTAGCGCCTCGTCCAGCACTGCGTCTAGCCCCGGCGCCGGCTCGGGCGCGCTCTCCGCGACCGTCACCGTGCCGATCAGGACCGCCGCCTGCTCCCGCTCCTCGCGATGCCTCCGCGCGCGCAT
>JBILUB010000192.1:0-5229 GCA_044371245.1 Opitutaceae bacterium | reverse complement strand
GACTCCTCCATGAAGTCCCTCGACGAGGTCGCCAAAGTCATCGAGCAGGTCGCCCACATCGCCTCCTCCATCGCCGCCGCCGTCGAGCAACAGTCCGCCACCACCTCCGAAATCGTCGGCACCATTAACCAGGTCTCCTCCGCCACCTCCACCCTCTCCCACAACGTCTCCCAGACCGCCGACGGCGCCGCCGAGGTCGCTCGTAACATCTCTGGCGTCTCCCAAGCCGCCTCCGACGTCTCCCAGTCCGCCTCCGTCACCAGCACCTCGGCCTCCGAGCTCGATACCCTCGCCGCCGGCCTCCGCCGCCTCGTCGAGCGGTTCAAGACCGCCTAAACGTCCGTGAACCCGCCCGGCCACGAGCACACCTCCGCCTCCCTGCGCCGGCTCCTCGTCGCCTCGATCCTCGGCGCCGTCTTCCTCCTGGTCGGCCTCGGAGCCTGGCTCTGGCAAAGGGCCGACCAAGAGCTCCGGGCCGACTGGCTCGAACAAGCCGACCAGGTCCGGATCGGCCTGCCCGCCAACACCGTCACCAACCTCACCGGCACCGCCGCCGACCTCGAGGACCCCGACTACGAACGCCTAAAACGCCGCCTCGCCCGCCTCCGCGAGGACCTCCCCGGCTGCCGCTTCATCTACCTCGTGCGCCGCGACGGCGAGCGCATGGTCTACTTCCTCGCCGACTCGGAGCCCGCCGGCTCCCCCGACGAGTCCCTGCCCGGCGACGCCTACCCCGAGGCCAGCCCCGCCTTCCATGAGGTCTTCGACGACGGCGTCGGCCGCGTCGCCGGGCCCCACACCGACACCTTCGGCACCTGGATCAGCGCCCTCGTCCCCCTCAGCGTCGAGAACGGCCCGCCCGCCCTCGTCCTCGGCCTCGACGTCGACGCCGGCACCTGGACCGGCCGCATTTTTCTCCACCTCCTGCCCACCCTCGGCTTCACCGCCCTCGCCCTCTTCACCCTCGGCCTCGCCACCTTCGTTTTTCTCCACCGCCGCGAGCGGCGAAACCACCGCGTCGACCCCTTCCTCACCCGCCTGCTCCTCACCCTCGGACCCGTCGCCTCCGTCGGCGTCCTCTTCCTCCTTGCCCTCCAACTCTGGGACCAGCAGGCCCGCCTCCAGGAAGAACAGCGCCATCGCCTCCGGCGCCTCGTCAACGCCGAGCACATCCAGCGCCTCGACTCCGAGCTCACCTTCGCCACCCACCTCGCCGCCCACTCCCTCGACCCCTCCTGGCTCGTCCGCTACGAAGACCTCGCCAACGAGCTCGACGACCTCATCGCCGTCAGCCGCGGCCGCGGCGACGTCGCCGTCTCCTCCCTCCTCGACCGCATCGACGAGATCAACCGCGACCTGATCGACGACGAGCGTCTCGCCCTCCTCGCCGTCACCTCCGGCCAGAAATCCGCCGCCCTCGCCATCATCGAGGGCGAAAAGTACGCCGCTGAAAAAGCCGACTTCGCCGCCGCCCTCACCCTGCTCCGCGCCGCCCTCGCCGCCGGCGTCGAGAGCGCCGTCGCCGACCTCGAGCAGCAGAGCCGCCGCAACCTCCAGTTCCTCGGCATCTCCGTCTTCATCGTCCTCGTCTTCTGGCTCGTCATCCTCCGCGTGCTCCGCGACCGCGACCGCGCCGAAGCCCGAAACCTCCAGATCCTCTCCGAGAGCAACGCCCGCCTCGAGTCCACCGTCCGCGCCCGCACCCTCGAACTCGCCGAGAGCGAGCGCCGCCACCGCACCCTCTTCGAAACCATGGCCCAGGGCGTCATCATCCAGGACGCCGACGGGGCCATCCTCGAGGCCAACCCCTCCGCCGAGCGCATCCTTGGTCTCAGCGTCGCCGAGCTCCGCGGCCTCCGCTCCGAAGACCCGCGTTGGCAGGTCACCGACGCCGACGGCAAACCGCTCACCGGCGACCTTCACCCCTCCTCCGTCGCCCAGCGCACCGGCCTGCCCGTCCTCGGCACCACCCTCTGCGTCGCCCACCCCTCCGGCACCCCCCGCTGGCTCCTCGTCGACAGCATCCCCCAGTTCGACTCCGAGAGCCTCTCTTCGACACCCACGCACACCCACACCATCTTCGCCGACATCACCGCCCAGGTCGCCGCCGAGAATGCCCGCGCCCACCAGCGCCGCATGCTTGAGTCTATCGTCGAGTCCGATCTCTCCGGCTACTGGGAATGGGACGCCCTCGCCGGCACCCTCTTCCTCAGCCCCGGCCTCAAACGCATGCTCGGCTACACCCCCGACGAGCTCCTCGGCGGCCTCGAGCTCCTCGCCCAGTACATGCACCCCGAGGACAAGCCCCGCTCCGACGCCGCCCTCCGCCGCCACCTCGAGAGCCACGGCCGCGAGCCCTATTACGCAGACGTGCGCTGGCGCCACAAAGACGGCTCCTGGCGCTGGGTCATCTGCTCCGGCAACGTCATCGACTGGACCCCCGAAGGCGCCCCCGCCCGCATGGTCGGCAGCCACATCGACATCCACCGCGGCAAGACCTACGAAGAAGAGCTCCGCGAGACCAACGAACGCCTCGCCCGCGCCATGGATCGCGCCGAGCGCCTCTCCCTCGTCGCCACCCACACCACCAACGCCGTCGTCTTCACCGACATCCACCGCCGCACCACCTGGGTCAACAAGGGCTTCACCCGCCTCGCCGGCTACACCCCGGAAGAAGCCCTCGGGCGCAACCCCGGCGAACTCCTCGACAGCCCCGACACCGACCCCGCCACCCGCGCCGCCATGCGCAGCGCCTTCGCCGAGGGCAAGGGCTTCAAAGGCGAGATCCTCAACCGCTCCAAATCCGGCCGCGACTACTGGGTCGGCATCGAGGTCGTCCCCCTCCACGACGAAGAAGGCCGCCACCACGCCTTCCTCGCCATCGAGGTCGACATCACCGAGCGCAAACTCGCCGAGTCCCGCCTCGCCGAGCAGGCCGAGCGCACCGAGCTCGCCCTCGCCGCCGGCCAGCTCGGCCTCTGGGACTGGGACATCCCCAGCGGCCGCGTCCACTTCGACGCCCGCTGGGCCTCCATGCTCGGCGAAAAAGTCGAGGACCTCGTCCCCCACATCGACACCTGGAGCGAACGCTGCCACTTCGAAGACCTCGCCCTCTGCCGCGAGACCCTCGCGCAACACCTCGACGGCCGCATCCCCCTTTACCAATCCCGCCACCGCCTCCGCCACAAAGACGGCACCTGGCGCTGGATCATGGACATCGGCCGCGTCGTCGCCCGCGACGAACGGGGCCGCCCCCTCCGCCTCGTCGGCACCCACGAAGACGTCACCGAATCCACCCTCGCCAAAGCCGAGCTCGAACGCCGCTCCACCGCCCTCGCCCACGTCGGCCGCCTCGCCCGCATCGGCGGCTGGGAGTACGACGTCACCACCAACACCCTCTACTGGAGCGACCAGGTGCGCGACATCCACGAGGTCAGCCCCGGTTTCCAGCCCGAACTCGCCAACTCCCTCGCCTTCTACCCCGGCGAGGCCGCCGCCACCGTCTCCGCCGCGATGACCGCCGCCACCGACCACGGCCAACCCTTCGACCTCGAGCTCCCCTTCGTCACCGCCCGCGGCCGTAAACTCTGGGTCCGCGCCATGGGCGAGGCCGTCCTCGTCGACGGCGCCACCCGCGCCATCCGCGGCGTCTTCCAAGACGTCACCGACTCTCGCCGCCAACGCGAAGCCCTCGCCGCCGCCCGCGACGCCGCCGAAGCCGCCACCCGCGCCAAATCCCAGTTCCTGGCCAACATGAGCCACGAAATCCGCACCCCCCTGAACGGCGTCGTCGGCCTCACCCACCTCCTCCTCGACACCCCCCTCGACACCGGCCAGATGCGCTGCGCCCAGGGCATCCAGACCAGCTCCCAAGCCCTCCTCCACCTCATCAACGACATCCTCGACCTCTCCAAAATCGAGGCCGGCCGCCTCGAGATCGCCCCCGAAAACTTCGACCTCCACCGCCACCTCCGCGACCTCACCGCCCCCCACGCCCTCCAAGCCCGCGCCAAAGGCATCCACTTCACCCTCGAGCTCCCCCCCACCGTGCCCCGCTGGGTCCGCGGCGACCCCCTCCGCCTCGGCCAGATCCTCCAAAACCTCGTCGGCAACGCCCTCAAATTCACCTCCAAGGGCGAGGTCGTCGTCACCGTCAGTCCCCCGCCCACCCGCGGCAGCGCGAACATCCGCTTCTCCGTCCGCGACACCGGCCCCGGCATCCCCCCCGAGAAACGCCACGCCCTCTTCCAAAAGTTTTCCCAACTCGACTCCTCCGTCACCCGCTCCTACGGCGGCACCGGCCTCGGCCTCGCCATCGCCCGCGAGCTCTCGCTCCTCATGGGCGGCGAGATCGGTGTCGATAGCGAGGCCGGCCGCGGCTCCGACTTCTGGTTTGTCCTCCCGCTCCCCGCCCGCGCCGCCGGCCAGGCCGCCGCCCCCGCCGCCCTCGCTCCCCTGCCCCCCGGCGCCCGCCTCCTCCTCGTCGAGGACAACCTCATCAACCAACAAGTCGCCCTCGGCCTCCTCGGCCGCCTCGGCGTCGAAGCCCGCGTCGCCGGCCACGGCGCCGAAGCCCTCGAGATCCTCCGCTCCGAATCCTTCGACCTCGTCCTCATGGACATCCAGATGCCGGTCATGGACGGCCTCACCGCCACCCGCACCATTCGCAACCCCGCCAACGGCCTGCCCCAACCCGACCTCCCCATCATCGGCATGACCGCCCACGCCCTCGAGGGCGACCGCGAGCAAGGCCTCGCCGCCGGCTTCTCCGACTACCTCACCAAACCCATCGACCCCACCCGCCTCCACGCCGCCCTCCTCCGCTGGCTCCCCCAGACCCAGGCACCGGCCGCCGCCCCCGCTCCCGCCCCCGCCGCCGCACCCCTCCCGGCTCCCGCCCCCTCCGCCCCCGCGCCGGCCCCGATCGATTTTGAAGATCTCCGCGCCCGCCTCCTCCAGGACGAAACCCTCGTCCAGAGCGTGCTCCTCAGCTTCGCCACCCAGCTCGACACCATGCTCGCCCAGCTCCGCCACGCCGCCGAGCTCGGCGACATCCCCGACCTCGCCCGCCTCGCCCACGGCCTCAACGGCGCCTCCGCCAACCTCGCCGCCGAGCCCCTCCGCCGCGCCGCCCTCGCCCTCGAACAAGCCGCCGTCCGCGGCGACACCGCGCCCCTCCCCGCCCTCCTCGACGCCATCCAGACCGCCGTCGAGGACCTCCGCCCCCTT
>JBILUB010000191.1:0-5232 GCA_044371245.1 Opitutaceae bacterium | reverse complement strand
CGTGCTGCCCAGGCCGAGCGTGCGCAACAGATCCCGGCTGACGTAAGCGCCCACCGCGGCCAGCCGCCGGGAGGCCGAGCCCCCCCCGCTCGCCTGCCCCGGCACCGCCCCGGCCGTGACCATCAATAGCAGATCCTCCGCGTCCAGCGGCGGGCTCGAGCTCAGCTGCAAGCGCGGATTCTCCGCCGTCCCCGTCAACTCCATCTGCAGTTCGTAGCCAAGGCGCCTGCCGCTGGCCCGAAAATCAAGGTTCATCGTGAACGGATCGGCCGGCGCCAAACGCACCGCCCCTTCCCTCACCGCGAGCGTGGCGAAGGGGAACAAGACATTGCCCCGCTCCACCCGGAACTCTCCCACCGCGCGCGGGGCCAGCAGTGTGCCCGACAGATCAAAGGTCGCGGAGCCCACCCCTTCGAAAATCGGGGTGCGTAAACGCAGAAAACCATCCCCCGCCACGCGCAATCGCAGCTCCCACTCGGCCAGCGGCGGTCTTTCCACCGAAAAAAACGGCGGCCGGTTTTGGGCCGAGGGTAAGTTCGTGCCCGACCTCCGAGTGATCAGAGGCCGCACGTCGGCCAGGAACAAGCTCTCGCGCAGTCGCACTTCGCCTCCCACGCCGGTCCGACCCGCGTCGTCGGTCACGACCCGGAGATCGAGATCGCCACGGACCAGGAGCCCCGGCCTCCGCAGCAGCGGGAAACGGTCGGCCCTCACCGTCAGATCCAGCGCCGGCTGCTTTCCGGGCTGCCGCCGTGCGCCGCCGCTCACCACCAGTTCCTGGCCGCCCGATCGCGCACGCAAGCGCTCGATTCGCACTTCCATGCCGGCGAGGCGCAGTTCCGCCTCGATCTCTTGAAAGACGCCCAGGCTGCCCAGGGGCCGGGTCGCCGCTCCGTCGATCTCGAGCACTCCGTCGAGTCCGGTACCACGCGTGAGTGCGAGCTCGGCCCGTACCTTGCCCTGGGGCGCCAGTATGGTCGGCATGTAGCGGGCCACGGCCGCCAGCTCCGCGTCGGGTAAACGGAGACTGCCTTCCGCGTGGTCTCGCACCCAGTCCCAGGGCGCCTTTCGCAACCCTTCCCACATACCCTCGTCCCACGGCAGCCGCCCGGTGGCGTGGATCGCCTGTCCATCGACCGCGGCCACCAGGCGGGGCAGCACCAAAGCGTCGGAAGCAAACTCGAGGTCCGCCGCCAGATCTTCCACCCGCACTCCCTCCGCTGGCAGACCCTCGCGTTTCAACACGATCCGCTTCGCGCCCAAATGCGCGCGCCCGTCCGGGGTCTTCGCCTCGCCGCGTACCGACAGCTTGATCGCGGGATCCTGCACTTCCAAATCCAGCGCCTCGGCCAAGGCCTCCCACCAGTCCGATCCGGCCCTCGATTCGAGGTCAAACTCCCACCGAGCTCCGTCGACCAGCTCCACGAGAGGGACCGTGCCCCCCCGCATCCGCAGCCTCCACGGGATAACTCCCGCGCCTTCCAGCAGCAGCTGGCCTTCGGTACCGGCATGCAGTTGCCCCAGCACCAGACCGCCTCCGTCGAGTGCACCCGCCGCCCGCAGCCAGAGCCGGCGCCCTTCGCGGGCCCACTCCACCGCGAGCTCCCCCGTGCCCCGGACGAGGCCCCCGGCATCGAGCCCGCCATCGACCGCCAGACGCTCCACCTTCAGCTCCGGAAGCGAGGGCTCGACCCGCCATGGCTCGAGCCATTCGTGCGGCGAGATCATTCCCAGCTCCGCGCGCACGTTCTCGCCGCTTTCCCACTCCAACCGCACCCGCTCTCCAGCTGGGCCAGTCAATTCCAGGGCCACGCTCTCCGCGCCATCCGCCCAGCTCACATCTGCAGGGCTCGGGTTGCTCAACTCCACGCCATCCGCTCGCCGCCAACTCCACCCCGAAATCCGGGCCGTTTCCCCATCGAGCTCGGCGTCCAGCCGTAGAGCCGAAAACTGGTCGCGAGCCTTGGCCGTCAGGACCCCGTTCCAGCGGCCACCCGGCCCGCCGCTACCCTCCACCCGCACTCGCTCGGCCGCCCAGCCCTTCATCTCCGCCTCCTCCACCTCGACCCATCCCGTCAGCTCCGGTTCGCGCCAGCCACCCTCGGCACGTAGGTCGGCGCGGAAGCGACGCAGCGCGGCGTCCGCGGGCAGCCAGGGGGCCAGGTCCGCGCCGGTCCATTCGCCCCGCAGCACCACCGCATCCAGCCTGCCGTCCGCATGCGATACTCCGCCCTGCAGCTCGATGCGTGATCCTTCCGTCCCGCGTATCTCCCCGTCTGATACACGGGTGGCGCCCGACATCGATTCACCCCGCAAGGTCAGCCCGATTCCGCTAAAATCGCGCCAGGCGAGTTTTTCCGCCTCGAGCGCCCACTGCAGCCGCCAAGCTTCGCCCGCCTGCGCCAGACGAGCCGTGCCGCGGGCGACGCCGCTGACCTTGCCCCCGCTTAGTCCCTCCAAGTCAGCCTGCCAGACGAAATTCGGTTCGCCCTTCGCATCCCAGCCTCCGGCGCGCGTCCACTCCACCGGCGCGCTGAGTCCGGCACTCGCCGACGGCGACACCAGATCCAAGCGCTCCAACCGGACTCTTTGCGGGGATAGCTCCGCCTCGATGTCCGCCCTTACCCGCGGTGCTCCCTCCACCCGCGGCGCGGCATCCGCCTGAAGCCGCAAGAACAAGGTTTCCCCTTCCCCGACCAGTGAAAAACCAAGGATCGGGTCCTCGTACAGCTCACCGAGTCCAAGCCTGACCGCGGGCACGCGCCAAGCCACACCCTCCACCCGCACGGCCGCCGGGGCCCAGCGCTCCGCGGCAAAATCCATCTCGATCGCGGCGCTGTTCCCCAGCCAGGCGAGACTCGCCTCCGCACGCTCCGGGGAGATCCGCCCCGCCAACTCCACGTCAGCCTCGCGCCAGACGATGCGTCCGCTCGTATCGCGCAGGTTCGCCGTCACCGCAAAATTCTGTTCCCGAGCTTCCGCGCGCCCTTCCAAGCTGGCCCCGCGGAGCTTCACCTCCGGCACCTCCCAGACTTGCCCGCCGACGACTACTCTTCCTTCGCGCAGCGCCCACTCACCCACCCAAGTCTCCAAACGCTGCCCCCAGTCCCGCACGCGAGGCACCCATCTCCTCCAAGTCTCGGAATCAACGGCGGCGCTTGCCGTATCTGCCTGGCTTTCCGTCGGACCTCGCTCGATCACGAGGGTCCATCCGCTCAGTTCGACGTCGCCCCGCCCGCGCCGCAACCAAAGGGACGGCGCGTCCACGCGCAGACGGCGAGCCTCGAGCCGCACTCCGGCGCCGCGCCACACCACCTCCTCCCAAGTCCGCGCCTGCCCCCAGGCCGTGACGCTGCGCCCGTGCTCGACCCCCACCAGCCGCAGAATCAGCGCCGGCGCCCAGAAATCGATCGACAGTAATCCGAGCGAGGCCACGAAGAACAAAAACACGCCCCACCACCGCCGCCGGCCCCGGCGCCTGGACGCCGGACGCTCTCCCGGTGAAGTGGCCCCCGAAAGTTGGACAGATTGGGCGTAGGTTTTAATTATGGTTTGGGTTCACTGACGGAAAGTAAATTCAGGGAGGGGCGCAGGGGAGGGAGCTTGGCTCCCTCCCCGCCCGCTCGGGCCGCCGTTAGGCGGCCTGTTTGGTTTGATGGTGGTTACTGTAGACTTCGTGCGGGGTGGCTTGGCCGTGGGCGGAGTGCGGACGGCGGTCGTTGTAGAAGGCGAGGTAGGCGCCGATCTGTTTGTGCGCTTCCACCACCGATTCGTAGCGTTTCAGATAAACCTCCTCGTGCTTGAGGCTGCGCCACAGTCGCTCGACAAAGACATTGTCCAGGCACCGGCCCTTGCCGTCCATCGACAGGCGCACGCCGAGGGCGAGCAGCGGCTGGGTAAACTCCGCGCTGGTAAACTGGCAGCCTTGGTCGGTGTTAAAGATCTCCGGCACGCCGTGCAGTTGTATGGCCCGTCGCACCGCACGCACGCAAAACGCCGCGTCGAGCGTGTTCGACAGTTCCCACGCCAGCACGTAGCGGCTGTGCCAGTCGATCACCGCGCAAAGGTAGACGAAGCCGCCGGCCACCGGGATATAGGTGATGTCCGTCGCCCAGACTTGATTGGGCCGCGTCACCGCCAGCTCCCGCAGCAGATACGGATAAATCGGATGCTTCTTCGCCGCCTTCGACAGGTTCGGCCGACGGTAAATCGCCTCCAGTCCCATCGCGGCCATCAGCCGGCGCACCCGCTTGCGATTCACCGTATGGCCCTGCCGTCGCAGCCAGCGTGTCATCTGCCGGCTGCCGAAGAACGGATACGCCAGATACGTCTCGTCGATCACCCGCATAAGCGCGAGGTTCTCGTCCGCCTCCGGTTCCGGGCGATGGTAGTAGGTCGAGCGCGGCAGCTCCAAAAGCTCGCACTGCCGCTTCACGCTCAACCCGGGATGTTTCGTCTCGATCATGCCGCGACGCTCCTCAACACCCAACCGGGCCAACTTTTTTTTTGAGCCAATCCAGCTCCATCTGGAGCTGGCCGATGCGCGCATACAGCTCCTTCTCCTTCTGCGCCGCCGCAATCTCGTCCTTCACCTGCGCCGCCGGCTTCGCGAACACCTCCGGCAGCCGCTCCGTCACCTCCTTCTTCCACTGGCTCACCTGCACCGGGTGCACCTCGTGGCGCTGAGCGATCACGTGGATCGGCTCGATTCCCTTCAGGGCTTCCAGCCCCACTTGCGCCTTAAACTCGGCGCTGAACGAACGACGTTTCTTCGACATGTTGGATCTCCTTTGGATTTAACGATCCCTGCTGTCCAACTTTCGGGGGCCACTTCACGCGCCGAGGCCGGACTTGGGGCGCACTCGCTCGCGTAAACCCAGCACGCGGGCGTGCAGCCAGGCGACGCCGCGCGTGAAGCGCTCCTGGCGCAGCTTCACACGCGCGGCCGGGTCGCGTTGGCGCTCCGCTTCTTTATCGGCCTGATCCCATTCCTTTTCGCGGGCCCCATTCGAAATGGGTCAGGCCGATTTTTGTTAGGTGGTGGCCTTGAATTTGGACATAACGCCACTAGTTGTGCGTTATGGCGCGAAAACTGAGAATTGAGTTTCCGGGCGCGGTTTACCACGTGATCAACCGGGGTAACTACCGCCGGGATTTGTTTCTCTCGGCGGGCGAGGCGGGAGCCTTCGTCAGAACTTTGGAAGAAGCGGCCGAGAGCTATGGCTGGCGGAT
>JBILUB010000190.1:0-5267 GCA_044371245.1 Opitutaceae bacterium | reverse complement strand
GCCTCGCGCGGCGAGAGTGGTGCGTACCGCGGGATCGTTTAGGGTGGCGGCCGCGAGGCGGGCGTTGACATCGCCCGAGTGCCCCCCGCAGGCCCCGCAGTCGAGGGCGGAGGCGTAGGGGTTGTTCGCGCTGGCGCTGCCGTGTCCGCAGATCAAAACGAGGCGCGCGAAATCGCGGATCAAACTCATGTTGCGCAGGGCGCCCTCGGCGAGGTTTGCCCGAGTCTCGCCCGTCGCCAAAGCAAAGTCGGGCGCGACGCGCGAGCAGGAGGGACCGGAGGACCGGGCGCGAGCGAGAGAAGCGCTGAAGGCGAGGCCGGCGGTCTCCACAAAGGAGAAGCAGGAGGCTGCGGAGTTTTGGAACGCTTTCCACGCGCCAGCCTCGGCCCGGCCCTGGAGCGCGGCGGTGGACTGAGCGGGAGCAAGCGCGTCGCAGGATTCGACGGGAGGCACCAGCAGTACCGGGCAGCGCGAGGCGGGGGCCGAGGAGCCGGGGCTGCGGTGCGCCACGGGGAATCCGAAGAATCCGGCAAATCCGATCGTCTGCGCTCCGGGCAACGCGGCCTCGAGATGGCGGCGGATGATCTCGCTGCGCACGTCGATGCAGAAGACGGCTTGGGCGACCGGACGGGGGCCGCCCCAGCGAGTCTCGTCGGGCCCGGGGGCGGCGGCCAAGGCGAGGGCGAGTTTACGTTGGTAGCCGTGCTCGTAGGCCAGTTGCCAGCGAACCAGGACCTCGATGGTCCCGGAATCGGCCGCGGGAGCCGATTGGTGCCGCCAATCGGCGCGAAAAACGCCGTCGCGGGCAAAGGCCTGGAAAAGCGCCCCGTCGTAGGCGAGCCGGATGGCGAGCAACTCCCGGAGCGCGGGATTCGCCTTACCACGCAGAGAATCCTCGCGCACCAGATACTGCACGTAGCCGGCCCAGCCGGGGATGGTGGCGAGCTGGCGGTGGAGAAAGTCAGCGAGATCGACGCCGCGCGGATCGAGGAGCGCGACGCAACGGGCGATCGCCCCGTCCGCGTCGGAAGGGAGATCCGCGATAAAATCACGAAAGCCACGCAGGCCGAAAGACTCGGGGTTGTGGTCGTAGATCGCCGATTCTCGCCACGAGGAAAAAAGACCGCGGGCCTTCCAGGGAGAATTCCAGGTGGTCTGGTTTTCGTCGAAAACCACGGCGCAGTATTTCGAGATTTCCTCGACGACGAAGACGCTCCAGTGCGCGCGGGGACGCTCTTGATCCAGGAGGTCGGCGACCGTGGCGAGCGGAGAGACCACGGTGCCCCGATCGGCCGATTGGAGCTCGGCGAGCAAACGGGAAGGGGTGAG
This sequence comes from Opitutaceae bacterium, assembly GCA_044371245.1. Taxonomy (GTDB): domain Bacteria; phylum Verrucomicrobiota; class Verrucomicrobiia; order Opitutales; family Opitutaceae; genus IMCC26134_A. Next base: position 3,938 of record JBILUB010000190.1, on the reverse strand, counting down.
GAAAGGGTCGGCCACCGCGGCGAGGTCTTCCGGGCAGATCGCGCCGGAGCGCAGAGCGGCCAGATAATCGGCCGGGGACTGGAGCGGAGGGGCGCCGGAGATACGCTGGAGCAGCTCGCAGGCTTCGGGGAAAGGACGGTCGAGCAACCCGAGGAAAGGGTTTACGGCGACGAAGTGTTTTAGCGGCCAAAGCGGAGGCACGCGGGAGAGAGCAGCGGCGATGGCCGGCGCGAGACCAACAGGCGTATCGAGGGCGGTGTCAGTTTGGGTGGCGAGCATGATAAAGGGCTGGAGTTAAGCAGGGGCCGAAGTGCGAGGTTAGTTTGCCTCAGCGGGTGAGGTGTCGGGGCCAGAGCTGGCCGAGCAGCCGGTTGGCGAGCGTGCCAAGATAGAAGCCATTCAGCGCGTGAACGTAGAGGCGGCGGCCGAGCGGGTGTGCGTTGGCCCGCCAAAGCAGGGCCTGGAAAAGGAACAGCGCGGCAAAAACGGCCCCGACGGCGAAGAGCAGGAAGGCGGAAGGAGCGGGCGCCTGGGCCGCGGGTACGAACGCCTTGGCGGCGGCGTGAAGCACGAGGGCGGCGAGGCAGATCAACACCGCCGCGCCCACGGCCCGCAGCAGGGCGCGCGACCCGGCGCCCGAGGAGGCTGCGCGGGCGAGGCCGTAGGCGAGGGCGAGAGCCAGTACCAACCCGAAGACCCCGAGTTGCAGCTCCGCGGCGGGGGCGAGGACATGCAGCAGGGTGGAGCCGCCAGCGACGAGGAGAGCGCCCGCCAGGACACCGAGAGCAAGCGCGGGCGTACGGAGGGGGACCGCGGCCCGGGGGACGGCCCCGATCGTGGAGCCGGCGGTGAGGAAAGAGTGGGCCTTGTAGAGGGAGTGGGCGACGATGTGCAGCAGCGCCAGGCCCCAGGCACCGAGACCGCATTGGAGAATCATGAAGCCCATCTGGGCGATGGTGGAATAGGCGAGCGCCCGCTTGACTCCGGGCTGGGCCAGCATGACGACGGCCCCGAAAGCGGCGGTGAGCGCTCCGATCAGCGCGAGCAGGTGCAGCGCGGCGGGAGAGTGGACCAGGAGAGGAGAGAGGCGGATAAGGAGGAAGCCGCCGGCGTTGATGATGCCGGCGTGCATGAAGGCGGAGACCGGCGTGGGCGTTTCCATCGTGTCCGGCAGCCAGCTGTGGAAGGGAAACTGGGCGGACTTTAAGGCGGCGCAGGCGGCGAGCAGAAAACCGACGGGGACCAGACCGGCGCTTTGCCCCGCGGACACGGCGGCGAAGATGGCCTCGAGATCCCAGGTGCCGTGCTGCCGCTGGAGGAGGACGGCGGCGGCGAGCAGGCAGGCGTCGCCCAGCCGGCTGACGACGAACTTTTTTCGTGCGGAAAAAACCGCACCGGCGCGGTCGGGGAAGTGGAGCAGCAGCCGATGCAGGCAGAGACTGGTACCGACCCAGGCGGCGAAGAGCACGAGGAGGTGACCGGAAAGCACCACGGTCAGCACGCAGCCGAGCGTGAGGCTCATCCAGGAGAAGAAACGCGGAAGGGCGGGATCCCCGGACAAATAGCTGCAAGAAAAGCGAAGCACGACGGCGCCGAGGAACGATACCAGCACGATCATGACCGCGGAAATCGTGTCGAGACGGAGGGCGAGGGCCAGGGCGGCATCCGGGCCGAAGGGCGCCAGCCGGGTCGTGACCGGACCGAGCGCGACGAGAAGGCCGGCGCAGGCGACCGCGATACAGGCGGCGAGCAACGCGGAGATGTTGGCGAGTCGGCCCGCGGCGCGGGGCGCGAGGGACCGGGCGACCAAGCCGGCGAGGAGCGGAAACAGCGGAATGGCCGGAAGCAGGAAAAGAAGGAGCGAACGCATCGACGCGAATCGTAAGGGAGCGGACGGTTTTAGACGATTACATGGTTTTGAATTTTGCCTTAGGTTTTAGTTAATCCAAAGAAGGGAGCGCGCCTCGCATCGGAGCCCCGATTCACCATGCCATTTTTAAACTACCATCATCTTAGATATTTCCGGGTGATCGCGCGCGAGCTGAGCCTGACCCGGGCGGCGGAGAAGCTGAATCTTTCGACGCCGGCCTTGAGCATTCAGCTGAAGCAGCTGGAGGAGAGCCTGGGACACGCGCTTTTTGAGCGCACCCGCGGCGGGCTCACCCTGACCGAGGCCGGCCGGCTGGCGCTCGAGTATGCCGAGACGATCGGCCGGGCGGGCGAGGAGCTGATGGACGTGATGCAGCACCGGCCGCGCGGGGGGCGTCAGGTGTTGCGGGTGGGGGCGGTGGCGACGCTCTCGCGGAATTTTCTGTTGGAATTTTTGCAACCGGCCCTGCACCGGCCGGAGGTGGAGGTGGTGGTGCGCTCGGGCGGGCTGCGGGAGCTGCTCGTTTCGCTTCAGTCGCATCAGGTGGATCTCGTGCTTTCGAACCAGGCGGCGCGGCGCGATGCGGAGACGCCGTGGCACAGCCACCTGCTGGCGGAGCTGCCGGTGAGCCTGGTGGGGACTCCGGCATGGAAGAAGAAGCGGTTAAAGTTCCCGGCGGGGCTGGCCGATGTGCCGGTGATTCTGCCCAGCCTGGAGAGCAACACTCGGGCGGGATTTGACCGGATGCTGGCGGCGGCGGGAGTGAGGCCGCGGGTGATCGCGGAGGTGGACGACATGGCGATGCTGCGTCTGCTGGCGCGGGAGGGCGAGGGCCTGGCGCTGGTGCCGCCGGTGGTGGTGCGCGACGAGATCGAGCGTGGGGAGTTGGTGGAGACCCACCGCGTGCCGGAGCTGACCGAGACGTTTTATGCGATCACGCCGAGCCGGAAGTTTCCCAACCTGACGGTGGGTGAACTGGTGAGTCGGATGGCCAAGGGCACACGCGGATGATGGGGAGTCAAAGTCGTGGACGTGTCGCGGCGCGTTGTGCTTGCCGCGCCGGCGCTGTGTCGCCGTGGGACCGCGCCACGGCGCGCGCGGTCGCGAGGACGGCGGCGCGAAGCCGGGCGGGGGACTCGACGACCATCTCTTGGCCGAGGCCGAGCAGCCAGCGCGCGGCGTAATCGAGGTCGGCGCAGCGAAACTCCAGGCGCACGTCGCCGCCTGGTAGCGTCTCGGGCGGCTTCAACACGGACGGGCCCCAATGGCGAAGCGGGGCCTCGACGATGTCGGCGGTGAAACGGACCTTCACCCGGATGCCTTCGGGCGGGTGGGCGAAGCGGGCGAGCAGCGACTTCACGTCTCCGTCCGCGCGCCGGGCGCATCGTTCCGGCAGCGCCTCGGCGGAGAGGATTCGATCGGTGCGAAAATCCCGCCATTCGTTTCGCAGCCGGCACCAGGCGAAGAGGTGCCAGCGGCCCGCGTGAAACACCAGCCCGGCGGGCTCGACCAGCCGCGGGCCGGGAGCGTGGTCCGCGGGCTTCTTGTATCCGAGAAGCACTACGCGGCGCTCGGCCAGCAGGGCCTGCAGGCGCGCCAGCGGCACGGCGCGCGCGGCCTCGGCCCGCGGTCCGGTGTCGGCCTGGGGCGGGGACACGAGCGTGACGGAGTCGAGATGCTCCAGGCGCCGAATGAATTCGGGTGGGAGCGTGGCGCGAACCTTGGCGAGCGCGGAGCGGAGTTTACCGCGCCAACGGGGTTCCGCCGGGGCCTCGGCGAGGAGGCCCGCTGTGCTCAGCGCGAAGGCCTCCTCCTCGTCGAGCCGCACCGGTGGCAGGTGGTAGCCGGGAAGGAGGCGGTAGCCCGCTCCGGGCTCGGCGGCGAGCGGCACGCCCGCCTCCGCCAGCGAGGCGAGGTCGCGGTAGATGGTTCTCACGGCGATCTCGAAATGGTCGGCGAGCTGCGCGGCGGTCGTTACCCGGCTGGCCTGGAGCCGGAGGATGATGGCGTGAAGGCGGTCGAGGCGGTTCATGGGCGGCGGGGGTGGCGCGTTCGCAGGAGGCGGTGG
>JBILUB010000188.1:0-5295 GCA_044371245.1 Opitutaceae bacterium | reverse complement strand
CGGAGGGCGACGCGGCCGCGGCGGCGCGGCTGCGCGCGCTGGATCGGCTGCACGACGAGATCCTGCCGGGCGAGTTGATCAGTGCGGGACGACTGCTGGTGTTGGCGGAGATCCAGGCCAACCGCGCCTTGATCGCCCGCGCGCTCGGAGAGGGTGGGAAAGCGCGGTTTCTTGCCGGCGCGGCGGCCGAGATACTGGAGCGGGCGCGCACGGCCGATATCGGCGCCTTCGGGCCGGGCGCCTCTGCGCAGCCCGAGCGGATCCGGCGCGTGGAGGCGCGGGTGGCGCGAGCCGCCGCCGACGCGGAACGCTAATCTCTCTTTTTGTTTTTTATGAACATCGGTCTCTCTTGGTTGTTTCTCTTGGGGCTGCTGGCCGTGGATGTGGCTTACGTGCGCTGGGCGTGGTTGTCGGATGAGCCGCGGAGCGATCTCGCGACACGAATCGTCCTCGGCGTGTTGCTCGGTTTGTTCACCGCGCTCTGCGTTGGCGCTTTTTGTCACTGGATCGCGGCATTTCTTAAGGGGAGGTTGAAGCTCGAGTTTGCCAATCGTCCCTACGGCTGGGCCGACACGGTCACCGGCGAGGTGGTCCTGGTTGCTCGGAAGCGGCTCGTGGTGGAGCGTCTCACCGTGACGCTGCAGGGCTGGCGCCGAATCCAGCGCGGGCGCAACAACAGCACCAGGCGCGAAGTCGTTTATCAAATCGAGCAGGATGTGTTGTCCCAGGAAAACATCCACCCGGACACGCTGCGGTTTCCGTTTCGGATCGATCTCCCACCTGCCCCGCCCGTGCGCGATCCAGTTTGGCCGAGCGGTTTGGAAGGTGTGGGAAAATTTCTTGTCGGCATGCAGAGCTTCGCCGATCGGATGGGCGCCGCGGAACGGCTCCACTGGACGCTGGAAGCGCGAGCACATCTCGCCGGCGCGGATCTGATCGACCGGAAGACACTGCGGTTCAATTGGACGCCGGCCATGAAGCCGCCCGCGAAGGGAGGGGCCGCGTGAGAAGGCGGGGTTGGATTCTCGGCACTTGGTTTGGCGCGCTCGGATTCTGCCTGTCGGTCTGCGCGGCGGGCGACGCTCCGCGCGTGAGCGAACTGTGAATGGGTCCGCGTGGAGGGTGAGCGATGAGGCGCGAGTCCGTCTCCGGGTGGGATTCGGGGGAGGAAGGCTTTGGGCCTGGGCGCCGATGACGGGAAACCAGACGGTGGCGCGGCGCGTTTTTCCCGGGCCCGGTCGGAGATTCTGCGCGCGTCAGCAGGTAGACGTTAGCAGGCTGGAATTGTTTTTACGACAGAGCGTTATTCCACGATCAGCACTTGGTCGCCGACGCGCACTTCGTCGTAGAGCGCGATCATGTCGCGGTTGGTCAGCAAGACGCAGCCGGCGCTCTGCGGCTGGCCGATGCGCTCCTCTCGGTTGGTGCCGTGAATGTATACGTAGCGCGCGTGGGTATCGACCACGCGGCCTTCCGAGTCGTTGCCGGAGTTTACCCCCGGTTCGAGGCCGCGCAGCCAGAGGATGCGGCTGGTGACGAGGTTGCCGTCGTCTTCGTGCTCAAGGTAGTGCCGGCCGGTCGGGCGGCGGCCCTTAAAAACCATGCCGAGCGGCTGCTCGCCGCCGATGCGCTCGGCGATCTCGTGCAGGCCGCGCGGGGTGCCGAGCGAGTCCTTCAGGTTGCTGGGGGGGCGGGCCGAGGTGGAGACGGGGTAGGCGCCGATCAGGGCGCCGCGGCGGAAGCACTGCAGGGTCTGCGTCGAGATGCGCACGAGGAGCAGGCGGTCTGCGGGCTTGATGCCCAGCTGCTCGCGGGTTTTGGTCAACGACTCCCCAATTTCATCCATCGTGAGCACGCGTAATAATGTTGTCGGAATCGTCGGCGCCACCGGCGCCGTCGGTCAAGAGCTCGTCCGCCTCCTGCACGAGCGCAAGTTCCCGCTCGCCTCCCTGCGGCTCTTCGCCTCGGCGCGCTCAGCCGGCAAAACCGTCACGCACGCCGGCCACACCTACACCATCGAAGAGGCCCGGCCCGGTGCCTTCGCCGGCGTCGACCTGGCCTTTTTTGCCGCCGGAGGCTCGGTGACACGCGCGCTCGCCGGCGACGCGATCGCGAGCGGTTGCACGGTGATCGACAAGAGTTCCGCCTACCGGCAGCAAGCCGACGTCCCGCTGGTGGTCCCCGAGATCAACCCCGAGAGCCTGCGCGCCCACAAGGGGCTGATCGCGAACCCGAACTGCTCGACCGCCGTGATGCTCATGGGCCTCTGGCCGCTGCACCGGCTCTTCGGGCTCAAGCGCATCTTCGTCTCGACCTACCAGTCGGTCTCCGGCACCGGCGCCGAGGCGGTGAAGGAGCTGGCCGACCAGATCGCCGCCCACTCGGCGGGCCAGCCGCTGGTCAACAAGGTCTACCCCTACCAGATCGCGTTCAACTGTATCCCCCAGATCGATACGTTCGGCGCCGACGGCTACACCGGCGAGGAGGAGAAGATGCGCCTCGAGAGCCGGAAGATCATGGGACTGCCGGCGCTGCGCGTCTCCGCCACCTGCGTGCGCGTGCCCGTGGTCCGCGCCCACTCGATCGCGGTCAACGCCGAGTTCGAACGGCCGGTCAACGTCGAGCAGGCGCGTGCCGCCATCGCCGCCTTCCCCGGCGCCGAGCTGGTCGACGAGCCCGCGGCGAAGAAGTATCCCACGCCCCTCGACTTTGCCGAGAAGGTGAAGTGCGGCGTCGGCCGCCTGCGGGTGGACACCGCCTTCGACAATGGTCTCTCTTTCTGGGTAAGTGGCGACAACCTCTGGAAGGGCGCGGCGCTCAACGCCGTCCAGAACGCCGAACTCATGGTCCGCGAAGGCTGGCTGCTGCGCGACCGGGTGGTCGCCCGCTGATCTGGCGCCCGGCATCCGCTCCCCCGCCTCGTCTTCACCGTCCGGGGGCGCCCTTGGCGGCGAGGGCGACAAGGGCGACAGGGGGGGCAACTCCTCGGATGGGCGCCCCAGAAAAACCCTTGCCGCCGCCCTCGCCCGCTTGTTTTCCTCCGACCTTTGGTTTGGACGCTTAGCTCAGTTGGTTAGAGCACCTCGCTTACACCGAGGGTGTCGGGGGTTCGAGTCCCTCAGCGTCCACCAGCCCTTCAACACCCACATCTTTCCCTTCCTCCCCGCATGCGTCACACGCTCTCGATCCTCGTTGAGAACAAGTTCGGTGTCCTCGCCCGCGTCACCGGCCTTTTTTCCGGCCGTGGTTTCAACATCGACTCGCTTAATGTCGCCCCCACTCACGAAGCGGCGCTCTCGCGCATCACGGTCGTACTGAAGGGTGACGACTCCGCGCTCGATCTGGCGATCAAGCAGGTCCGCAAACTCGTCAACGTGGTCGAGGTGAACGATTTTAAGGAGGGCCAAGCCGTCCAGCGCGAGCTCGTGTTGGTCAAGGTGAAGGCCTCGGCCAAGACCCGCTCCGAAGTCATGCAAATCTGCGAGATTTTCCGGACCAAGATCGTCAACGTCGACCACAACGAACTCATCATCGAGTTGGTGGGCGACAGCGCCAAGGTCACCGCGTTCCTCGATCTGCTCGAGCCCTTTGGCATCCTCGAGCTCGCCCGCACCGGCACGCTGGCGCTGAAACGCTGAGACCTTCCCTCCTGCGTCCCCGCCCGTCCCGTCGTCTTTCCCCCTCCATCGCTTTTCCCCGCTTTTTCCCAACCCCGATTTTCCCAACCATGCCCGCCAAAGTATACACCGACAAGGATGCCGACCTCGGCCTCTACAAGAACAAGACCATCGCCGTTCTCGGCTACGGCTCCCAAGGCCACGCCCACGCGCTCAATCTCAAGGACTCCGGCGTGAAGGTCATCATCGGCCTCTACGAGGGCTCGAAGTCCAAACCGGTGGCTGAGAAACACGGTTTCAAGGTCGTCTCCACCGCCGAGGCGGTGAAACAGGCCGATGTCATCCTCGTCGGTCTCCCCGACATGAAGCAGGCCGACGTCTACAAATCCGACATCGAGCCCAACCTCACCAAGGGCAAGACCCTCGTCTTCTCGCACGGCCTCGCCGTCCACTTCGGCCTCATCACCGTGCCGAAGGACGTCGACGTGATCATGGTCGCCCCCAAGGGCCCCGGCCACATGGTCCGCCGCCTCTACGTTGAAGGCAAAGGCATGCCCGCCCTCATCGCCGTCTACCAGGACAAGTCCAAGCAGGCTAAAAAGAACGCTCTCGCTTGGGCCAAGGGCATCGGCTCCACCCGCGCCGGCGTGCTCGCCACCACCTTCAAGGAAGAGTGCGAGACCGACCTCTTCGGCGAGCAGGCCGTGCTCTGCGGCGGCGCCTCCGCGCTCGTCCAGGCGGGCTTCGAGACTCTCGTCGAGGCTGGCTACCAGCCCGAGATGGCCTACTTCGAGTGCCTCCACGAGCTGAAGCTCATCTGCGACCTCATGTATGAAAAGGGCATCTCCGGCATGCGCTTCTCCATCTCCGAGACCGCCAAGTACGGTGACATCACCCGCGGCCCGCGCGTGATCAACGCCAAGACCAAGGCCGAGATGAAGAAGATTCTGAAGGAGATCCAGAGCGGCAAATTCGTGAAACAGTGGGTCGCCGAATACAAGGGCGGCTTGAAGAACTACAACGCCCTCCTCAAGGCCGGCCAGAAGCACAAGATCGAGAAGACCGGCGAATACCTCCGCGGCATGATGCCCTGGATGCCCAAGCGCGACATCTCCGGCGTCGCCGGCGCCTACGCGGGCTAAGACCGCTCGATTTAACCGCATGCTGGTGGGCATCGACGGATTCTTCCGTCGGTGCCCACTTGTTTTTAGGCCTGAAAAACAAAACCGCTAAATTTCGCTAAAGGCCGCTAATCCGATCCGATTTTACGAATCCGAATTTAGCGTTCTTTAGCGCAATTTAGCGGTTACTCTTCTCCGACCGTCCGTGACTTCAGTGGTTAAATCCAAACTCACCCTCGCCACCCGCAAGAGCCCGCTCGCGCTCGCCCAGACCGAGCAGGTCGCCGCGCACCTACGCGCCACCCTCGGCTGCGAAACCGAGTTGCTCAAGATCGTGACCACCGGCGATGCCCGCACCGAGTGGTCGCTCGAAAAACAGGGCGGCAAGGGCCTTTTCACCAAGGAGCTCGAGGAGGCCCTGCTCCGCGGCGACGCCGACATCGCCGTGCACAGCTGCAAGGATCTGCCCGGCGAACTCCCGCCCGGACTCGCCGTCGCCGGCTACCTGCCGCGCGAAGACCCGCGCGACATCCTCGTGCTGCGCGACGGCGTCGAGA
>JBILUB010000189.1:0-5295 GCA_044371245.1 Opitutaceae bacterium | reverse complement strand
GCCCGGCCGGGCCCCGCGCTGCTGCTTGAGGCCCGGCTGGGCCCCGCGCTGCTCTGAGTTCCTCGGTTTCGCTCCTACTTTTGTAGGGTGTGTAGGCCGGAACCTTTTCCCGCACCATGATCCATAATCACCGTTCCCCTGTCGCTGCGCGCTGTGTCGCGCTCCTGCTCAACCTCCTGGCCGCCTCCGGCGCCTCGGGCCAGGACGCCGGCATCACGCCCCGCCCCCTCCGCCTCACCCTGCCGAGTGAGCTGCCCGGCGGCTGGAAGATCTCGGGCATGGATGCGCATAATCGCCATCCCGTGCTGATGGGGGCCTTTTACCTGCCCGACCTCGGCTTTCGCCTCACCGCGACCTCGACCTTCCGCCAGACCGACCCCGACGGCCTCTGGGCCTTCCTCGAGTCCTTCATCGTCACCGCCAGCGCCGGCGATTTTGAAGGAGTGCTCAACACCTTCACCCCCCGGGCCCGAGAGGCCATGATGACCATGCTCGCCGACCCCGCCATCCGCACCCAGTGGGAGCAGATCCATCGCGCGATCAACTGGATCGATCCCCTGCTCGTCGTCGCCCAGGACGACGGCTCCTGGATGGTGAACGCCAAGCTCGACGGCCCGCCCTGGGCCGCCGCCAGCTACCGCATCGTCTGGCACGCGCCCGCCTCCGCCTGGCGCTTCGAGCCCCGACCCTTCTCCCCCGAACTCAATGTCCTCAGCGGCCTGGTCAAAGCCCAGGGCATCGCCCTGCTCGAGCCCACCTACGACTTTGATCCGGCGGCGTTAAACGCTCCTCCGCCCGAGGCCACTCCCGCGCCCGTCGCCGACGTCGCCGCCCCCTCCCCCGCCGCTGGCGACGAGACGAGAGCCGCCGCGCCGGCCGCGCCCGCCCAGCCCGCCACCGCACTCGCGTTTGACGAGGCCACTCCGAGCTTCAGCCTCGATCCCGCCAGCGATCTTCACCAACTCGCCCTGCCCTTCACCAACCACGACTCGGTGCCGGTCGTCATTCAGAAGGTGGCGCTCTCCTGCGGCTGCATGAGTGGCAAGACCACCCGCGAGGTGCTCCAGCCGGGCGAGTCCGCCAGTCTCGAGTTTAGCTACCGCCCGGGCGACGAGCACGGGCAGGTGTTGAAACACGTCGGCTTGAGTTACCTGCGCGGCGAGGAGACCGAAGTCCGCAACCTGGACACCGCGGTGATCCTCAACCTGCCCGCCTGGGTCCAGGCCTCGACCAAGATCGTTTATTGGAAACCGGCCGACCAGATGGGAGAAAAAATGCTGGAGCTGCGCTTCGCCTCGCCCGCCCTCGAGCTAAAAGCGGTCGAGAGCGACAACCCCGCCTTCGCCATCCGCACCGAGCGCGACGCCGAGCAGCCCGGCCTCTACCGGGTGCACATCACGCCCCCCGCCGGCCCCGGCAATGCCAAGCTGACCCTGCGCACCAACCAAGAGTCGCGCCGCCTCCAGCTCCACGCCGTCTCCATGCTCCCCGCCGCCGCCAAGTCCTGAGCCCGCTCCGTCCCTCGTCATGAAAAACCACCCCGCCAAGCCCGCTCGCTTCCCCTGGCGTGCCGGCCTCGTGTTTACCCTGTCACTGACCATCGCGTCGCTCATCGTTTATCGCGCGACCAGAGGCTCCTTCACCTCGACCGAAAAACCGGCGGTGCAGGCGGCTCGGATCGTCTCCACCAGTCCCGCTAGGCAACTGCTCTCCTATCCGCATGACCCTGCGGAGGACTCCCTCGCCAGCGCCGCGCCACTGCCAGATCCTCTTAAAACCCTTAGCGACGCCGCGCAGCGCGGTCAGCACGACCCTCAACTGCTCGCCACCCTCGCCATCGAGGCCTGGAAAAAGGACCGTCTCTCCTTGGTCGACTGGCTCGGCACGGCGCACGGACTTTCTCCCGAGCTGGTTAACCAAATCGCCGACGCGCTCTTCACCCAACTCGACCCCGGAGGAGACACCACCGGACTCGCCGAGATCGTCGCCCAGCTGCCCGTCGATGCGGAGGGGCGTCGACTCTCGATCGCGTTCACCGCGCTCCTCGCCACCTCGGATCCCCAGGGCGCGCTGGGCTTTGCCCGCCTAGCCTTGAACGAACAGGAAAAAATCGAGCTCGGCCGCGAGATCGGCCTGCGACTTTCTTCCGGCCCTGACCTCGACCGCGCGATCGAGCTCATCGCCGGCGAGACCGATCCCGCCCTCCAGTCGGCCTTGGCCGAACAGTTCGTCGCCAGCCGTCTGACTCCGGAAAATCCTCCCGAAGCGCTCCTAGCCTGGGTGGAGGAGAATCGCCTCCGCGCACCGGAGCGTTTCCGCGCAGCCTGGCTGCAGACGGTCAAAGCCGCCGCCGGGTCCTCCCCCGCCGAGACCCGCCGCCGCATCGCCGAGCTGAAAGATCCAGACCTGCGCCGCGATGCCCTCGAGATCAGCGCGGGCGCGCTCGGCGCCGGCGATCCGAGCGGCACCGCCGACTGGCTCGCACGGTCGGGTGAAGGCTACGCCCACGCCATGATACCCACCGCGCTCGACCCCTGGCTCGAGCGGGATGCCTGGGCTGTCGCAGACTGGGCGACTCGCCTCCCCGCCGGTCGCCCGCGCGACATCGCCCTCGGGGAAGTCGTGCGCCAGCTATCCATCGTCGATCCCCAACACGCCACTCCTTGGTTGGCGCTGATCGAGGACGAAGAGATCCGCCAAAGCGCCGCAGCCCACGCCGCGCTCGGCCTCGCCTCGATTCCCACGAGCTGAGCGCCCCCATCGCCCTCTTCTCGACCTCGCCGTTTTTCGAAACGCGGCGAGCCCGGCCTCCGTATGCCTCGAGAAGACCTCACCAGACTTCGGCACCCCGGTGCCCACCGCTTTTTCGGCTCCGCCGAAAATACCACACCACACACACAATGAAAAAACACATACCCACGCGCGCACTCCTCGGCGCGCTCTGTCTGACCTGCGGCTTCGCCGCATTCCCCGCCGCCTCCGCCCACGCCGCCAACATCGCCTTCGCCGGCTTTGTCAAAGGCACCAAATACAGCGGCTGGCTGGTCGCCGGCAAGTGGTCCGGCACCAAGCTAAAAAACGCAGTCAAAACCTTCACTAACAAAGAGGGCCTCACCCAGAAGTAAAACTCTCTATCCATGAAACTCTCCTCCTTACTCAGCGGCCTAGCCGCCCTTTTCATCAGCTCCCAGGCCTTCGCCTACACCCTCGCCCCAGGCTGGCAGGCACCCATGCCAGGAAAAGCCGGTTGGGTCCCCAAGACCGACGTGACCTGCGCCGACTGCCGCGTCTACGATCCCGCCACCCAAGCCTTGGTCTACTCCTACACCGTCAAGCACTGGACCCCGATGTATGTCACAGGCTTCAACCCCTGCGAGAAGGACGCTTCCAATTGGTACTTCACCACCTGCGACTTCACCTGCACCCCCGACCAGTTGTCCACCTGGGCGGTCAAGATGAACGTCGAGAAAATCAAAAAGTTCCGCGATGATTATCTAGGCTTCCTCCTCGAATCGATGGGCAAAGTCGCGGTCAACCCATCCAAGAACAAGCGTAAGCTTGAGAAGAAGGCCGGCGACCTCGAGATCAACCTCTCCTACGGTCGCGGCACCAAGTGCTGCGGCGACAAGGGCGAGCTCCCCTACGCAGCAATCACCGCCAGCGCCAAAGCCTCCTCCGCCGATTTCACCGGCGAGTGGAACTTCCCCCTGGCCGCCATTGCTCCCGGCCTCTTTTTCAACGCCAAGATCGAAGGCAAAATCGCCCTCGAGGCCACCCTGCCCAAATTCACCACCGATCCCTGCGCGGGGAAGGTAACCTCCTCGGATCTTACGGCGAACATCAAGCCCACGATCGGCATCAAGGGCGGGCCCTCCGCCCTCGCCGGCCTCGTCGTCGGCCGCGGCACCTCGACCATCAGCGGTAACCTGACCATCCCCTGCAAAGTCGACATCACCGACATCACGGTACCCACCCTCAAGCCCAAGATCCAAGAGCTCACCTACGAGTTCAAGGTCACCATGGGCTTTGAGATCTGCGCCCTCTACGACGCCACCTGCGCCTCTTGGACCTACGATCTCTATAACTCCAAGAAGATCCGCATCGGCTAAGCCCTCGCCAGCGCCCGGGCCCAGCCCTGTCGCCCTCTCGCGCCGCCCCTCACCAGGGGCGGCGCTTTTCCCTTTCTCTCCCTCACGCCCGCTCTCGCAGCGCCCATTTTTCTCTCCCGAGGATGCTCCCGCACGCCCGCCCCCGCCACCCGCTGCTCGCGGCTGCCCTGCTCGCCGCCGCCGCGCTCACTCTCGCCACCCTGGCCGACGCCCTGCGCGCCACCCCGCTGGTCTTCGCCCAGCCGGCCCCCGGCGCCACCCCCACCACACCCCTCGCCGCGTCCGATCCCGATTCCGCCGAAACGCTGCTCGCCGATATCTCCGAGGCCCGCGTGCTCCTGCTTGACGCCCGCTCGCCCTCCGCCTTTGCCCGAGGGCACCTGCCCGGCGCGCTCAACCTCCCGCGCAGCGCCGCGCGCACTCCGGCCGACGCCGCCCGCATCCTCCAAGAAGCCGCAAACCGCCGCCTCGTCGTCTACTGCGCCTCCCCCTCCTGCAACGATTCGAAAATCGTCGCCGAGTGGCTGCGCGCCGAAGCGCCCGGACTCTCCGTCGAGATCTATTTCGGCGGCTACGAGGAGTGGACCTCGCTCGGCCTGCCTGTCGACACCACCCCATGATCGCCCTCCCTTTTGCTCCTCGCCCACTGCGCCTCGCCGCCCGCGCGCTTTTCTCCGCCGCTTTTCTCGCCGCCGGTTTTTTGAAATGGAGCGATCCCGCCGCCTTCGCCGCCAGCCTCCGCATCGGCCTGCCCGTCCTGCCGGAACGGCTTGTCCTGCTCGGAGCCCTCTGGCTGCCCGTCCTCGAGATCGTGCTCGCCCTCGCGCTCTGGGCGCCGACCTGGCGCCGCGGCGCGATGCTCGCTTCGGCCCTGCTGCTCGTGGCGTTTTCCGTGTTTCTCGGCCACGCTTGGGTGACGGGTCGCGCCCTCGAGTGCGGCTGCTTCGGCACCCTTTCCGCCTACCTCGGTGATACCCCCGGCGCCGCCCTGCTGCGCAACGCCGTCCTGCTCTCGCTGCTCGCCCTCGCCCGCGAGGCCACGAGCCCCACGACACCGACCACCCCGATGCGCTGACCCCGCTTCATCGTTTGACACCCACGCGTCGGTCGGCGCCGACTCCTGCCTCCCATGTCCGCACCCCGCCCCTGCCCCGCCGCCCCATGAGCCCACGCGTCGCGATCCTCG
>JBILUB010000187.1:0-5309 GCA_044371245.1 Opitutaceae bacterium | reverse complement strand
GACGCTGGCGTGTATGACCCATGCAAAGACAAGGGCACCGGTGCTTCGCAGGTGCTCGGTCAAGTTGGGTTCGCGGCCGCGACAACTGCGGCAGGTGGTGCCATCGGAAATCTCTACAAGACACCCCAATATCTGTATCACTTCACGTCGTCGGCCGGTGGCGCGGGCATCAACGCAACCGGTGGCATCGCTGCGAGCGCACGCGGCCTTTATGGTAGCGGCACTTACTTAACGCGGTTCGCTTCCCCCACACTTGCTCGTCTGCAAGGCGCTGCATCCACGCAAGCTGTCGTGCGTGTCTCGACCGCTGGACTCAACGTCAGTCGCACGCCGTTTCCGGGAACCTTCATCGTTCGTGGTGCCTCAACCCTTGTTCGCTGATGAACACCGTTAAGAAAGCTAGGTTGCTTGGCGGACTTGTTGGCGGCGGCGTTTTTGCTCTGTGCATCTTCGGTTTGGTTGCTTGGGAAAGCGTCGGCGTCGTTTGGCGTGTGCTTTTGTCGCTGCCGATTGGATACGCCTGCTTTTTGCTGGGCTGTCTGTTTGGTGAACACTGGTTGCGGCGACAAAAACACGATCCAAGCGAAGACTGGAGTTAGCTGCTCGCTTGCGCTCGCGCGAAGACGGCGAACGCCTGGCATCGAGCCAGGCGGCACGTCGCCCGCCAGCCCGCAAGCGGTCTGTCATGCGCCCTGCTTCCTCCTCCGCGCGCAAAACGCGCTCCGTCCGCAGGCCGAGCGGAAGACGCCGAGCGGAAGACGTCAGACCTTGACTCTTGACAAAGTTCCCCCGCCTGAGCCCCCGGTGCGTTAACCCAATTCATCCTCGCAGACTCGGCGGCACAGATCGCGCCAGCCGCTACGCGTCTGATCACGATCTCTGCTTGCTCCTCCGCTCCTAAACGTCGCTCCGTCCGCAGGAGTGAAACCCCGCCGGGGACGGCCCACGGCACAAGAATGTGCCGTAGGGGCGGCGCTCCGGCAACCCGCGCCGGCACGTCACGCGGTCCGTCCGCTGCGCTCCCGGCCCGCGAGTCGTGCCCGTCCTGAAGTGACCCGGCGGGGACCCCGCTGCGCCCGGCTGGCACCGGGCGCGCCTCAACCCGGCGCAGCCAGGCCGGGACAAGCCCGGCCGCGGGTATGATCCGGAGACCTAGCAGCCTGTCGGACTTAGGTTTCAGTCTCAATTAAAGCCCTCTGTAGCTCCGTACTCTCAATGAAACTACGCCGAAAAGTCGTTTACGGTCCTATAGGCGGTTTCGACGGTCTAAGTCCGACAGGCTCCTAGGTTACACTATGGGGCAAATGCCCGAGAGTACCACGACCCCGCTGGGGCGACCCGACCGGGCCAGGCCAATTTCGTTAGTCTCTGGTCTTGAGCTCTCTCTCAATTTTGGCCGAGGTGGACAAAGAGGGGAGATAAAGAATCAGTTTCTCAAGTGTTGAACCCTTGATGGATGAGCCCAGAAATGTACTGTTGAGAAGATCAGTACTGCCCTGTTTGATCGTTAGTTGACCTAACAAAAATCGGCCTGACCCCATTTTGAAATTGCGCCTTTCGGGGAGGGGCTCGCTGCCGTTTTGCCGGCTCAGGGTTGGTAGAGCCAGTAGCGGCGGGTCAGTTGTTGGTAGACGGCTGCTCGGCGGGTCCAGTCGGCCTGGAAGGCAGGCAGGTCCACGCGGGCGCCGTCGCGCACGAGGGCCTGCCACCAGGCGGTGCTGCCGACGTGGATGTTAAAGGAGCGCATTTCTTTCGCGCCGAGGCGGGCGAAGGGGTTGGGCGGATCGTAGACGCAGGCGAGGCGCATCATCTCGAAGCTGAGCTGGGTGGGGCGCCAGGTGTCCCAATCGACGACTTCGACGTAGAGGGACTGGAGGGTTTTGCCGTCCGGGCCGGGTAAGGTGATCGGGCGAAAGGCGAGGCCGGGGAGCTCAAGGCGCTCGAGGTCGGTGTGGAGCTGGGCGGGGGTTTTGCCTTTGAAGCTGATGGCGCGGAAGGGGTGTTCGCGGCCGGCGCCGTGTTTAAAGCCGCTGTATTCGCAGCCGAGGCCGACCATGGCGTAACCGACCACGGCGGCGAAGTCCTGCACAAGCGGCGAGGTGGGAACGAACCTCAGCCCGGTCTCGGGCCAGCGCATGGAGCGGCGCCAGCCGCGCATGGGCACGACGGTGAGCTTGCCCTTGGCGCGCACGCTTTCGGGGACGTCGAGCACGCCGGGAGCGGACGCGGCGATCGTGGCCAGTTCGCCGATGGTGAGGCCGTGGACATAGGGTATCCGGAAAGCCCCTACACCGCTCATCCATTCGCGGTCGAGGTGGGGGCCGTCGACTTTCAGTCCGCCAAGGGGATTGGGCCGGTCGAGCACGACCACTTCGACGCCGTGGGTGAAGCAGGCGTCCATGGCGTAGCGCATGGCGACGTTGAAGGTGTAGCTGCGCACTCCGATGTCCTGCAGGTCGATGACGAGGGCATCGATCTTGGCCAGCTGCTGTTTGGTGGGTTTGCGATTTTTCCCGTGGAGGGAGTAGACGGGCAGGCCGGTGGCGGTGTGGATCTCGTCGTCGACGTCCGCGCCGGCTTTTACCTGGCCGCTGAGGGCGTGTTCGGGGGCGAAGAGGGCGAGCAGTTTCACGCCGGGGGCGCGGTGCAGCACCTCGATGGTGCTGCGGCCGGCGCGATTCACGCCGGCGGGATGGGTGAGCAGGCCGATGCGTTTGCCGAGGAGCGGGGCAAAGCTGTCCGCCGCGAGCACGTCGATGCCGAGCATCACCGGGTAGGTTTGCACGGGCCGCACGGGGGTGGTGGCGGGCCGCGGCAGGGTGATCGGGGCGGCGGGCGGGGGAGTGGGTGCGGGGCTGCTGCCGGCGCAGCCGAGCAGGCCGGACAGGGCGAGAAAGAGGAGGGGGAGGAGACGCGGGGCGCGGAGCATCGGTGCCGGGAGAGGGAGTACGGGCGGGGGGAAGTGGGGGGCGTCAGGAGCCGGGGGGGGGCATCGGGGGCCGGGTGCCATCGTGAGGGGTGACCACCGCGGTGACGGGTTTACGGGCGGCGTGGTGGCGGGCGGCGGGGAGCACGAGGAAACGCCAGAGCAGGTCGAGGGCCGCGCCGAGGGCGATGCCGGCGAGCAGTCCTCCGACGACGAGGCAGTTGAAGAGGTGGGTGAGGTTTGAGACGCGGAAGCGGGTGGCGAGCTCGCCCAGCCAGTTTGGCCCGGTGGGCGGGGCGTCGGCGGGGGGGCGGGGAATGTCCGGGGAGGCGGTGACGGGTGCGACCGATTCGAGGGGACCCCAGCCGGTCAGGTGGAGGGCGCTTTCGCCGAGTTTATAGGTGCCGTAGTAGACGGGGGCGGCGGTGACGGGGTTGGTGATGAACTGGAGCCCGCCGGTGACCATGAAGTTGGTTCGCAGCATGAGGCTGAGGGCGAAGGCGAAGGGCAACTGCACGCCCATGGCGGGCATGAGCGAGAGAATGGAGCCGAGGTAGAAGGAGGGGCGGAGGGAGGTGTAGCGGAAGTTCCAGAGGTAGCTGCGGCGGCGGGCGAAGGCGGCAAAGCGGCCGACGATCGGGTAGGTGTGGAAGCGCGCGCGGCGGGGCATGAAGCGCAGCCAAAATTTGGCGCGGCGGATGCGGGCGAAGCGGAGCAGGCGTTGGCGGTGGTGTTCTTCGGACATCGGCGCGAGCGAGCGGTACGGCGAGAGGGGCGAAGCGGAGAAGTTCGGCCAAGGGGTGGAGGAGGTAAAGCGCCGGCTGGTAAATTTCGCCGGCGGGAGGCGGGCGGCGGGGCGGGGCGGGGGTGTCGGCGCCGACGGGAAGAAGGCTTGAAGCAGCGGGGGGTGAGCGACATGCAGTCGCGATGGGTTCCACCGATTCGTCGTTTGCAGGGTCAGCCGTCGGGGCCGCGGTAGGCGGCGCGAGTGGTCCGAGCCGCGCGAAGGAGTGTGCGGCGGTGATCTATGCGCCGGGGCTTTTCGAAAAGGAGGATGGGCGAAGTCTGGCCCATTTTGCCGAACGTCTGGCGCGGGCGCTCGACCAGCAGAGTGCGGAGGTGGCCGCGCGCTACGAGGCGCGTCCGGCATCGGTCGAGGTCTATGGTGGCGGGGGCGAGGCGGAGTTGCGGGAGATCGTGCGGAGTGTGCCGGGTGGGGAGCCGGAGGTGACGCACCGGGTTTATTTTTTGGATTATCAGTCGGAGCTTTCCGCCGCACGGGGAGGCGAAAACTGGGTGAGCGAGGCGTGGGCGCTGGCGACGACTTTATGGGTGATGAGCTGGCGGTTTTTCGCCCATGGGGGGCGGGCGCGGAGTCTGGCGCCGAGCCAGAAGGCGGCGACGGCGGTGGCGGGTGCGGCTTTGGGGGTGTTGGCGGCCTATCTGGTGTGGGTGGTCGCGCAGGGGCTGGGGATTTTGGCCGGTGGGGCAAAGACGCCGACTCCGCCGATGGACTGGTTTTGGGGATTGGTGGCGTGGGCGGACGGCGTTCTGGCGCCGTTGACCCGTCTGTGGTGGGGTGGGTGGGCGGATCGTGCGTTGGCGTTTCTGAGCGGAGCGGCAGGGGCGGTGGGAGAGGCGATCGAGGCTTGGGATGCGTGGCTGATCGCGGCGGGGCTGGGGGTTTTGTCCTTCAAGCGGGTGCGGGTGGAGTTGGCGCGGGGTATCGACCTGTTTCTGTTGACCGCACGGTACTTTATCTCGGGGCGCGGAAGGGCGGCGTGCACCGGGCGTTTTCATGATCTGCTGGAGCATGTGGCGGAGGAGAACGCGGGGCCGATCGATGTGGTGGGGTACAGCATGGGGAGTCTGGTGGCGATCGATGCGCTGTTTCCGTGGCGGGGGCTGCCGCGGGGGCGTGGTGGGCGGGTGCGGGCATTGACCACGATCGGGTGTCCTTTCGATTTTGTGCGGGCGTTTTGGCCTGATTACTTCGAAGGCCGGGAGGCGGGGGTGGGTACTCGCTGGATCAATGTCTACTCGCCGGTGGATTTGTTGGGGTCGAATTTCTGCGATCAGGCCGGCGCGGTGGAGCGGGCGACGAGGGGGATCAACACGCGCTCGACGGCGCCGCAGCCTGGCCAAGCGGCGGCCGAGGCGGCGCCGGGGGTGAATGTGGCCTACGATCACTTGGGCCGCGTGAGTTTGAGCTGGCTGGATGCATTTACCTTCGAGGCGCTGGTGGCGCACAGCCAGTACTGGGTGCGGGGGGATGCGCGGGCGGAATCGTGTCTGGGGGTGGTGGTGGCGGAGCTGTACGGGGCGCGGGGCTAGAGCATTTCAAATGAAGTTATAGCCGCAAGCGGCAAACCAACCGAGGGCG
>JBILUB010000186.1:0-5310 GCA_044371245.1 Opitutaceae bacterium | reverse complement strand
CGTCTCGTGCAATGTCCCGCGCCTCGCTCCGAGGCACGACGTGCTTCCTTGCCCAAACCACCCTGTCATGCGGCGGCTACGACCTCTTCTCCTCGGCTTCGCGTTGTCGTGTTCCCTCTTTTTCGCCGCCTGCGGTCGGCCGCCCGAGCCGCCGGTCGCGGAGACGGTGGTGCCGCTCCCCGAGGATGCGGAAACGGTGCCCTTCGCTCCCGGCGAGCCCGGCGCGCTCTTTGTCGAGACCGCGGCCGGCGACATCGCCACGCTCAATCCTCTCGTCTCCGAAGACAATTCCTCGTCCTCGGTGATCGGCCGCTTCCTGGAGAGCCTGACCACGCTCGATACGACCTCGGGCGAAATCATCCCGCGCCTCGCGAAGTCCTGGGAAATCTCGCCCGACGGCCTGGTGTTTACCTTTCATCTTCGCGAGGGCCTCGTGTGGAGCGACGGCGAGCCCTTCACCGCCGCCGACGTCGAGTTTACCTGGCGCGACGCCTTCTACACGAAGGAGCTTGATCCCGCGACGGGCCAGCCCGTGGTCGATGCGGAGACCGGTCGCCCACGTCTGCGTTTCCCGTCGCGGCCGGCCTACTTCCAGATGATCGAGGGCCAGGAAGTGCGGGTCGAGGCGCTCGATCGCTACACCGTGCGCTTCACCCTGCCGCAGGTTTACGCGCCCTTCCTGCTCTTCGGCGGCGGCGTCGAGATCCTGCCCAAACACATCCTCCAGCCCCACGTCGAGAAGGGCACGCTGCTCGACGCCTGGAGCATCAACACCGCCATCAACAGTCCTCGCGAGCTCGTGGGCATGGGCCCCTTCCTCCTCGAGTCCTACCGCCCGGGCGAACGCATCGTCTTTCGCCGCAACCCCAACTACTGGCGGCGCGACTCCGCCGGCCGGCGCCTGCCCTACATCTCGCGCATCGTCACCCGCATCGTCGGCGACACCAACGCCAGCAACGTCGCCTTCGCCCAGGGCCGCACCGACGCCGAGGGCATCCAGCCGGACAACGTCACCTGGATCTCGGCCGCCGCCGAGGACCGCGACTTCACCGTGCACGACCTCGGCCCGTCCAACGCCACCAGTTTCGTCTGGTTCAACCTGCGCCCCGGCGCCGACCCCGACGGCAAGCCCTTCGTCGCCCCCCACAAGCAGGCCTGGTTCACCGACGTGCGTTTCCGGCAAGCCCTCTCCTACGCGGTCAACCGCCAGGGCATCGTGGACGGCGTCTTCGCCGGTCGCGCCGCCCCGCTGCACGGCTACGTCAACCTCAAGAATCGCAACTGGCACAACCCCGACGTGCGCCGCTTCGACTACGACCCCGAGCGCGCCCGGGCCCTGCTCGCCGAGGCCGGTTTCGTCCGCCGCGGCGAGCGCCTTTTCGACGCCGGTGGCCAGCCCGTGGAGTTCGAGCTGATGACCAACAACAACAGCAACCTTCGCACCGAGATGGCCACGGTCTTTGCCGAAAACATGGCCGCCCTCGGCATCCGCGTGGAGCTGCAGTTCATCGACTTCAACACCATCATCCGCCGCACCTCGGAGTCCTTCAACTACGAGGCCTGTCTGCTCGGCCTCGGCGGCGGCGCGCCCGACCCCTACGCCTCGAAGGACATCCTGATGAGCGACGGCCGCCTGCACTTCTGGAATCCGCAGCAGGCCCGGCCCGCCACCGAGTGGGAGGCGCGGATCGACGAGCTCATGCGCCAGATCGGCCGCGAGCTCGACAACGACAAACGCCGCGCCGCCTTCTTCGAGGTGCAGGAGATCATCGCCGAGCAGCAGCCGATGATCTTTCTCGTCACCGCCAAGGAGTTTGTCGGCCTGAAAAACCGCTGGCGAAACGTCACCCCCACGCCCCTCGGCGGCGTGCTCTGGAACTTCGACGCCCTCTGGGCCGCGCCGCAGTAAACTCTCCCGCCCGCCCGTCCGCGCCATGCTTGCCTTCATTCTCCGCCGCCTCCTCACCCTGATCCCGCTCCTCCTCGGCGTCACCTTCCTGGTCTTCCTGCTCATGCAGCTCGCCCCGGGAGATTTCCTCACGCCGATGAAGATGCAGCGCGACGGGCCCGCCGAGCTCATCGCCAACCTCGAGCGGGAGTTCGGCCTGAACGAGCCCGCGTATGTGCAGTATGGATACTGGCTGAAACAGCTCCTGAGCTTCGATCTCGGCTACTCCTTCGCCTACCGGGTCGACGTGGCCGACCTGATCGGCTCGCGCCTCTTCTCCACCTTTCTCCTCTCGCTCAGCGCCACCCTCTTCGCCTGGCTGATCGCCGTGCCCCTCGGCGTGCTGGCCGCGATCTACCAGGACTCGATCTTCGACCGCGCCAGCTCCCTGCTGGCCTACGCCGCCCTCTCCATCCCGGAGTTTTTTCTCGCGCTGCTCGCCGTCTGGCTCGCCGCCGTCACCGGCCTCTTCCCGCTCGGCGGCGCGACCTCGATCGAGCACGAGTTTCTCTCCGTCGGCGGGCAGATCGCGGACCGCCTCTACCACCTCGTGTTGCCCACGCTCGTGCTCGGCATCGGCGGGGTGGCGGGGCTGATGCGGGTGATGCGCGCGAACTTCCTCGACGCCATCCGCGCCGACTACGTGCAGACCGCGCGGGCCAAGGGCGTGCCCGAGGGCTGGGTGATGTTCAAACACGTCCTGCGCAACGCCATCAACCCCCTCGTCAGCTCCTTCGGTTTCGCCTTTTCCGGCCTGCTCAGCGGCGCGCTCATCGTCGAGATCGTGATGAACTACCCCGGGCTCGGAAATCTCATCTACAACGCCCTGCTGCGCGAGGACCGCTTCGTCGTGCTCGCCGCCATCATGCTCTCCTGCGTCATGCTCGTGCTGGGCAACCTGCTGGCCGACATCTGCCTCGCCTGGTCCGATCCGCGTATCCGCCTGGAAAGCCAAGACTGAGCCCGCGCCATGAAACAGCTCCTCCGCGAAGTCCTCCGTCGTCCCCTCGGTCGCGCCTCCCTGCTCGTCCTGCTCGCGCTCTACCTCGGCGCGCTCTTCGCCGGCTTCCTCGCCACCCAGCCGGTCAACCAGCAAAACCTCGAAGCCACCTACCACCCGCCCACCCGCCTCGCCTGGCACGACGGAGGAGTCGCCGTGCAGGCCTACCGGCTCGCCGACAAAAGCGGCCCGCGCTACGAGGCGATCCCCGGCGAGTATCATCGCCTGCGCCTCTTCGCCCCGGGCTTCGACTACAAGCTGCTCGGGCTGATCCCGCTCGAACGGCACTTGCTGCAAGCGGTCGAGCCCGAGGCGCGCCTTTTCCTCCTCGGCAGCGACTCGACCGGGCGCTGCGTTTTTTCCCGGCTCGTCTACGGCTCGCGCGTCTCCCTCGTCATCGGCCTGATCGGCATCACGATCACGATGGTGCTCGGCCTGCTGGTCGGCGGCCTGAGCGGCTACTTCGGCGGCAAGATCGATTTCTTCGCCATGCGCGGGGTCGAGTTTCTCATGGCGATCCCCTCGCTCTACCTGCTGCTCGCGCTGCGCTCGGTGTTGGCCCCGCGTTTCAGCTCCGATCAGATGTTTTTTGTCATCGTCATCATCCTTTCGCTCATCGGCTGGGCGGGCGCCGCCCGCGTGCTTCGGGGCATGACGCTCTCCATCCGCCGCCGCCAGTTCGTGCTCGCGGCCGAGAGCATGGGGCAGTCTCCCCTGCGCATCCTGCGCCTCCACATCCTGCCGAATCTCGCCTCCTACCTGCTCGTGGCCGCCACCCTGAGCATCCCGGGCTACATCCTCGGCGAGGCGGCGCTGAGCTTCCTCGGCCTCGGCATCGCCGAGCCCGCGTCCTCGTGGGGCCTGATGCTCTCGCAGGCGCAGAACATCAAAATCTTCATGCTCAATTTCTGGTGGCTGCTCACCCCCGGCGCGGCGATTTTCGTCACCGTGATCGCCTTTAACCTGCTCGGCGACGTGCTCCGCGACATCGTCGACCCGCGCATGAAAACCCAATGAAGCCGGCGCCCGGCATCTTGACGTTCATTTTGTCGGCATCATGATGCTCCCATGATTCGAACCACCCTCACGCTCGACGAGGACCTTGCCCGCACCCTTCGGGATGAAGCCCGCCGCACCGGGCAAGCCTTTCGCGATGTGGTCAACGCCAGCCTGCGGCGCGGCCTGCAGCGCGGAGGCGGGCCGGCCGCGCCCCTCGCCGAGCCGCCTGCGCATTCGCTCGGCCTGAGCCCCGAAGCCGCGGCGATCAGCGCCAACAAGCTCAACGATTTGATCGAGACCGAACACCTCGCCGCTCCCCGCTCCTCCCGTCCCTGAACCGTCGCCGCCCGCCCGCCGCCGTCTCCGTATCCGCGCGATGCTCATCCCCGACCTCAATCTCCTGCTCTACGCGACCAATCGCGACGCCCCGCTCCATGCCGCGGCCCGGGATTGGTGGCGCCGGGTCCTGGGGGGGACGGAGGCAATCGGGATCGCGCCCGTGGTCGCCTTTGGCTTCATCCGGCTCGTCACGTTGCCACGGGTTTGTCCCTCGCCGCTCACCCCGGCGCAGGCCATCGAGACCCTGCATGCTTGGCTCGCCCTGCCCGGCGTGCAGCCCCTCAGCTCCGATCCGCGCCATCTCGAGATCACGCTCGGCCTCCTCCACGCCGCCGGCGCGGCGGGCAACCTCACCACGGACGCGCAGATCGCCGCGCACGCCATTCAGCATGCGGGCACCGTGCTCACGACCGACACCGATTTCGCGCGTTTCCCCGGCCTGCGTTTCCGAAACCCACTTCTGCCCCCCGGCTCCTAGCCCTCCCGCCATGCCCCTGCTCTCCGTCGAGAATCTGCGCATCGCCTTTCACTCCCGCGACCGGGTGGTCGAGGCGGTGCGGGGCATCTCCTTCGCGCTCGAGGCCGGCCGCACGCTCGCGATCGTCGGCGAGAGCGGCTCGGGCAAATCCGTGACCGCGCTCTCGCTCACGCGCTTGCTCCCCGACCCGCCGGCCTGCCGGGTCACGGGCGCGATTCGTTACCAGGATCGCGACGTGCTTGGGCTCGGGCGGCGAGAGCTCCAGGCGCTGCGCGGCAAAGAGATCGCCTACGTTTTCCAGGAGCCGTCCTCGTCGCTCAATCCCGTGTTTACCGTCGGCGCCCAGATCGCCGAGGCGGTGCGGCTCCACGTGCCGGACGTGCCCGACCTGCGCGCGCACGTGGTCCAGGCCCTCGCGCAGGTCGGGATCGACGCCCCCGACCGCCGCTACGACGCCTACCCGCACGAGCTCTCCGGCGGCATGCAACAACGCGTGATGATCGCGATGGCGCTCGCCTGCCGCCCACGCATCCTCGTCGCGGACGA
>JBILUB010000185.1:0-5331 GCA_044371245.1 Opitutaceae bacterium | reverse complement strand
GGGGGAGGCCTGGGTGGTGCCGTGGAGCTTGAGCATGCGGCGCATGTGTTCGCGGCCGTTCGCGCCGCTGTACTTGGTCCGGATCTCGGCGAGTTCCTTCATCTTGGGCGGGGCGTCCGGGGTGATCACGCAGCCGAGGGCCTCGAAGTAGGCGACGCACTGTTTGACGGTGGCCTGGAGCTCGGACGTGGGGTCCACCTGGCCGTTTGTAGTGTAAAACGCGATACGGAGTTTCTTGAGGTCGACGAGGGCGGGATCGCCGACGGGCACGGGGCACATGGCGGCGTCGGAATCATCCGGGCCGGCCATGAGCGGGAGCAGGAGGGCGAGATCCTCGACGCGGCGGGCCATGGGGCCGGTCTCCTGAAAGTTATCGAAGGCGCCGCCGTAGCCGACGATGTGGCCGGTGCGGGGGAGCAGGCCGTAGGTGGGCTTGATGCCGGCGATGCCGCAGGCGAAGGCCGGGCCGCGGATGGAACCGCCGTAGTCGGAGCCGATATCGAAGGAGGCGCCGCCGCAGGCGACGATGGCGCCGGCGCCGCCGGAAGAGCCGGAGGGTTGATAATCGAGGTGGTAGGGATTTTTGGTCAGGCCGTAGACGAGGTTGACGGTGCCCTTCCCTCCCCCGCCGAGGGTGAACTCGGGGGTGTTGGTCTTGCCGAGAAGGATGGCGCCGGCGGCGCGGGAGCGCGCGACGACGGTCGCGTCCTTGCCGGGGATGAAGTCTTTACGGCCAAGGGTGCCGCCGGTGGAGACGACGCCGGCGGTGTCGAAGGAGTCCTTGACCGTGAAGGGGACGCCGTGGAGGGGGCCCTTGAGCTTGCCTTTGGCGAGAGCGGCATCGGCATCGGCGGCTTCGAAGAGGGCGCGTTCGTAGCATTTCGCCACGACGGCGTTGATCGCGGGGTTGACGGCGTCGATCCGGGCGATGTGGAGCTTAACCGCTTCGACGGAGGAGATTTTTTTGTCGCGAATGAGGCCGGCGAGCTTGGTCGCCGACATGTAGATCGGGTCGTCGTTTTTGTCCTTGGCGGTGAGGTGTCCGGCGGTGGTCTCGGCTGCGCGGAGGCGGGAGAGGAAGGAGGACGCGACAAAAAAGGCGGCGGCGCCCTGGGCGGAGGCGCGGAGGAAGCGGCGGCGGGTGGGTGCGGCGATCGAGCGGTGGACGGGTCGGGTGTTCATGTGAAGGAGGGTGGGAACGAGGGTGGACGGGGAAGCGGTGAGCGGCGGGGAGGGTGGGCGGGATCAGATGGGGGGACGTTGCCAGCCGCCGGAGCGGCTCTCGATGAAGGCGGAGGCGGCGAGGACGACGTCGTCGCGCCAGAGGCCGCTGGTGACCATGATGCCGAGCGGGAGTTTTTCGGGGCTGGTGCCGGCGCGCACGACGGCGCTGGGGAAGCCGGTGGTGTTGAACATGCCGGTGTAGCTGTTGCCGGGTTTCCAAACGCTGGTTCCGAAATTGATCGGCTGGGCGGGCTTGCCGGCCGCGGGGCAGAGGACGACGTCGTAGTTTTTGATCCACTGGAGCCACTTCGACTTGTTCGCGTCCTGCTTTTCCCAGAGCTCGACGAGCTCGGCGGTGGAGAGCACACCGGTCTCGTAGCGGGCCACGACGGTGGGCGAGACGGCTTTGCTGCCCCACTTCTCGGCGAGACGCTTGAGGTAGGACCAGCCGCAGGCGGACATGAGTTTAAAGCGGATCTCCTCCAGCTCGTGGATCAAGGCGGAGGGGAGCTCCTCGGTGACGGTGGCACCGGCGTCGGCGAAATACTTGGCGCAGGCGCGCACCATGTCCTGCGTCTCGGGGGTGGTCTCGGCAACGCCGTTGGTGGGGAAAAAGGCGACGCGGAGTTTTTTGATTTCGACCGCGGCGGGATCGCGCCACGCGACGGGGGCGCAGGCGCAGTCGCTGAAGTCGGGGCCGGAGACGATCGGGAGGGTGAGGATGAGGTCCTCGACGCGACGGGTCATGGGCCCGAGCTCCTGCCAGGAATCGAGGTAGCCGCCGTAGCCGACGATGTGGCCGGTGCGGGGCACGAGGCCGTAGGTGGGTTTGATGCCGGCGATGCCGTTGTTGTGGGCGGGGCCGCGGATGGAGCCGCCCCAGTCGGTGCCGATGTCGAGCGGGGAGCCGCCGGCGGCGACGATGGCGCCCGCGCCGCCAGAGGAACCGGCGGTGGAGCGGTCGAGGTCGTAGGGGTTGCGAGTGATGCCGTAGATGATGTTGGCGGTGGTGCCGACGCCGGGGATGCCGCCGCCGGCGAGGGTCCATTCGGGGGTGTTGGTCTTGCCGAGGAGGATGGCACCGGCGCGGCGGAGACGGGCGACAACGGTGGCGTCTTTCGGCGGGACGTAGTGCATGCGGCCGACGGTGCCGGCGGTGGAGATGACGCCCTCGGTGTCAATGGAGTCCTTGATCGTCATGGGCACGCCGTGGAGGGGGCCGCGAAGTTTGCCGGCGGCGAGATCGGCGTCGGCGGCGCGGGCCTCGGCGAGAGCGCGCTCGCGGCAGAACTGGACGACGGCGTTTATCTTGGGGTTAACCGCGTCGATGCGCGCGTAGTGGGCGGTGACGGCCTCGACGGCGGAGAGTTTTTTCTCGCGGATGAGGCCCGCGAGCTTGGTGGCGGACATGAAGACCAGGTCCGTGGTCGGGTCCGTCGACTGGAGATGGGGTGGACCGGACTGGGCGCGCGCCGGGCTGATCTGGGAGAGCAGCGCGGTGGTGCCGGCGAGGCCCGCGGAGCGGAGGAAGGCGCGGCGGGAGGTGGCGGTGGATGGATTCATAGGAAAGTCGGGAAAGGAGAGTTAGTGAGTGTCGATGACGGCCTGGTAGAGCCGGAGCTTCTCGATGATCGCGGCACGCTCCGCCGGGGTGGGCGCGGAGGGATCGCGGGCGGGCGGGAGGGCGCCAAACTTCAGGAGACAAGCCATGAGGAGGATGCGGCCCTTGGTGGCGGTGAGGTTGTTGCCCTCGAGGACGAGGTTGCGGTCATTGGCCTGCATGAAGCCGTGGGCATCGCCGCGGGCGGTCTTGAGCACGGGGAAGCCGCTGAGGGCGGCGAGTTCGAGGGCGGCCTCGACCGGAGCGATCTGACTGCCGTAGGGAGCGAGGCCCTCGCCGACGAAACCGGCGAGCAGGACGGGGCCCGAAAGCAAGGCGTGGAGCCGGGCCATGACCTCGACCTGGTCCTGAGGGTCGCGGGAGTTGTCGTCTTCGGTCTGCCAGCGGGCGGATTTGACGAAGGTCACGTCCGGGATCGCGGCGGGGAGGAGATAACCGTCGGCGTCCTTGGTGGTGAGCGGTGCGGTGGCGAGGCCGCTCTCGGTGCGCACGACCGCGGGCACACTCGAGGGCAGGACGGTGAGGCGTAGCTCGGAGCGATGGGTGGAGCGGCGCACGGGCAGGAAGGTCAACTTCGCGCCGTAGCCCATGCTGCCGACGATGCCGCCGTAACCGCCGGTGACGACGTAACCGCCGGGGCGGGCGTCGCCCTTCTGGATCTCGCGCGCGCCGTAGATCACGTTGTCCTGGACCATGACGGCACCGACGCGATCGCGGCCGTCGGGATCGGCCCAGACGCGCGAGAGGATGTAATCGATCGAGTCGGATAAGTTGGCGTCGCCGTCGGCGGAGAGGGAGCCGCGGATGCGCTGGGCGGCGTTGCCGATGACGGGATGGGGCGAATCGATCACGAGGCCCAGCCAGTAAGTGGTGTCCTCGACGCTGGGGCTGCCCTCCATCCAGATGGCTCCGGCATAGACTCCGGAGCTGAGCGCGCGCTGGACGATGTTGGTGGCGCGGGCCAGTCGCGGGCGGGAGGCGGAGGCGCCGAAGGGCCCGTAGGTGAAAAAGTCTTCACCGAGGCGCTCGGGAGTGATGTCGCCCTCGCCGACATCGGTGCGATCGGCCGCGGGGAGGCCCTTGGTGTATCCGCCCGAGGGGGCGGGCCGGTAGAAGTCGTAGTCGGCCTTTTCGTGGATACGGCCGCCGGCGCGCTCGATCTCCTCAAAAATGCGCGCGCCGTCGGGATAAAATGTCTGGCGGGAGCGGGCGAAAGGTGCGCCGGGGCCGGTGGAGGCGGAATCCCAGGCAGAGCCGTCGGCCTGGAGCGCCATGTAAGGGAGCGGATAGAGCCCGTCCTCGGGGCTGAGGGTGATGGCGAGCACGGGTTTGTCCGAGGGCGAGCGGCGGGTCTTGGAAAAGGAACCGTCGGCCGCGATGTAGCCATCGGGCGGCGCGTAGAGTTCGGCGACGTCACGCTCCAAGGGATGAGCGCTGAACTGCTCGACATAGATCGTCGCGGGGGCGGCGAGGCGCTGGGGATGCAGCGAGTCAAAAGTCAGGGGCAACCCGTCGACACCGGTGCGGAGGGGGAGACCGGCCGCGCGGCGTGCCTTGTTGGAGGTGAGGAGGGGCGGTGAGTTCTGGATGGTGGCCGTGGGGCCGGAGAAGACGGCTATGCGGGGTTTGGGCGCGGCGGCGGACTGGGCCGAGACGAAGGAGCCGCAGGCCGAAGCGGCCAGGATTGGGAGGAGTAATCTGGCGGCGGTTCGGGGGCTCATGAGGAGGAAATCTGGGAGGCGGGTCAGTAGCTCAGGATCTCGACGCCGAGCAGCGGTGTGACGGGCGGGAGCACGCGCTGGGGGTGCGCCTGCTCGTAGGCGTAGGCTAGGCGAAGGATGGTCGCCTCGGAGAAACGCCGTCCGAGAAACTCGATGCCCACGGGCACGCCGTCGGGACCGATGCCGGCCGGCACGGTGAGCGTGGGCAGACCGGTGACGGTGGAGATGCGGTTGCCACCTCCGACGAGGCTGGAGGAGGGATCGGAGGGAGGGGCTGCGTTGCCCCCGTCCTTGACCGCTTCGGCGAGGGTGCGAACGGGGCGGGTCTCGTGGGGGTAGACGAGCGCATCGAGTTGCCAGCGGTCCATCAGCTCGTGGACAAAACTCCGGGCGACCTCGCGGCCTTTGAAGAGTCCGAGGTAGGCGGCGTTACCAGTGAGAGGGCCAGCGGCCTGCTCCTCGGCGTAGCGGGACTTTAGGCGGCCGAGGATGCCGCCGTCGGCGAGCAGGTCGGGAATGTTTTTGATCGGAAACTGGGGACCACGGAGCGCGAAGTAGAACTCGAGCGCCTCGCGGTTCTCGAAGCGGCCGTAGTTCGTCTCGCGGAGGATGGCCCAGAGGTCGGCATTGACCGGAAGGGGGTCGATGATGATCGCGCCCTCGTCCTTCATTTTCTTGATGGCGGCGTCGATCAAGGCGACGGCGGGGGCATCCTCGGAGGCACGGCCGAAGAGTTCGCGAACTACCCCGATGCGCGCGCCCTTG
>JBILUB010000184.1:0-5356 GCA_044371245.1 Opitutaceae bacterium | reverse complement strand
GGAACGCGCGGCTGGACACCTTGACGGTGAAGACGCCAGACGCGCGGGATGTGGAGCCCGAGTACATCGCGGCGACGAACACGCAGGCCTACGTGACGCTGCAGGAGAACAACGCGGTCGCGACGCTGGATCTCGCGAGCGGGACCTTCACCCGGGTGCAGTCGCTGGGCACGATCGCGCAGCGGGTGGATGCCTCCGACCGCGACGGGCCGGGGGGAGGCACGGCGGCGAATGTCGATGATGTGGTGCACGGTCTGCCGATGCCGGACACG
This sequence comes from Opitutaceae bacterium, assembly GCA_044371245.1. Lineage (GTDB taxonomy): Bacteria > Verrucomicrobiota > Verrucomicrobiia > Opitutales > Opitutaceae > IMCC26134_A. Next base: position 5,084 of record JBILUB010000184.1, on the reverse strand, counting down.
ATCAAGGTTTTCACGCGCGGTGGCACGACCTACTACGTGACGGCGAACGAGGGGGACGCGCGGATCGATGACGGTGACATCGGCCGGGCATCGACCCTGCCGATCGACCAGACCGACAACGGGGACGGCGACCTGATCTACGGGGGTGGCGACGTGACAAACGCCGGCATCGGCCGCCTGGACATCCTGCGGGATCAGGGGGATCTGGACGGGGACGGCTTGATCGAGCGCCCGACGATGATGGGCACGCGGAGTTTTACGGTGTGGAACGCGGAGACGGGGAGCATCGCCTTCGATTCCGGGTCGATGATCGAGGACTATGTGGTGGCCAACGACGTCGCGACGCATGGCATCAACGCCGGCAATCTGGCCAATTTTGACACCCGCTCGGATGCCAAGGGGCCGGAGATCGAGGCGCTGGAGTTCGCGAGTTTCAACGGTCGGGATTTTGTCTTTATCGGGGCCGAGCGGCAGAACGGGATTTTCCAGTTCGATGTGACCGATCTGGGGAACGTGTTTATCTCGGGTTACTACAACCCGGTGACCGCGACGGATGACTCGGGCGGCGCCTTCATCTCGCCGGAGTCGATCTACTTCATCGCGGCGGCGGATAATCCGACGGGCAAAAATCTGGTGGTGGTGGGCTTCGAGGGCACGGGTGGAAATGGCTCGATCGCGGTGTTCGAGGTGGCGATCCCGGAGCCGTCGGCGGCCGCCGGGCTGGCGGGTCTGGGGGCGCTGGGGCTGGCCTTGCTGCGGCGCCGGCGGCGGGCGGCGGTGCTCAGCCGATGAGCTTGCTCAGGCGGGTGCGGTAGCGGCGGGAGAGGGCGATGTTGGCCTCCATGCCGCCGGGGATGTTTTGGCTGGTGACGAGGGGGAGTTCGTGGCCCTGGGCGCGCAGCCAGTCGAGGGCCTCGAGGGCGAGGAGGTTGAGCAGGAGGGAGCCGGTGAGGGTGGAGGTGGGGCCGGCGAAGCGGCCGGGCTCGAGCTCGACGATGGCGTCGCCGGGCACGCCGCCGTTGTCGAGGACGTGGTCGCAGATCTCGTGGAGATTCTTGCCGCCGGGGTGAACGGTGCGGCTGGTGGTGCTCATGGAGAGGGCGGTGAGCGCGATGGTGGTGAGGCCGCGCGCGCGGGCGTGGAGGGCGACCTCGATGGGCGAGGCGTTTTTGCCGGAGTTGGAGATGATGACGAAGCACTCGCCGGCGTGGAGGCCGTAGGTATTTTCGTAGCGCTGGGCGAGGCGGGTGCCGTAGCCGACGACGTTTTCGGAGAAGCCGTAGCCGGGGTCGTAGAGGCCGGTGACGGGCATGAGGCCGCCGGCGCGGCCGATGATCTCGCGGGCGAGCATTTCGGAGTGGCCGGAGCCGAAGAGGTGGAGCACGCCACCGGCGGCGATGGACCGGCCGACGATCGGGCCGAGGGCGCGGAGGGTGGGCAGGTTTTTCGCGCGGACGGTGTCGAGCAGGGCGAGGGTGGTGGAGTGGTAGGTGTCGGCGAGTGACATGGGGCGTGGCGGGCAAGGGCGCGGGGAGCGCGGGTTAGAAGTAGAAGGTGGCGCTGAGGGAGCCGAAGACCTGGCTGTCGCGCTGGCCGGCGAATTCTTTGGTGCGAAAGGCTTGGGCGTAGCGGAGCTGGGCCCAGGGGGTGCTCAGGCCGACGCCGGCGTAGAGGTCGGCGACGAGATTTTCGCGGTCGACGTCCGGGCTGTCCTTAAAGGTGTTGCCGTCGAGGGTGATGTCGCGGGCGACGGCGCGGGCGTCGAAGGCGCCGAAGACGAAAAAGCCGAGCGGGGGACGCCGGGCGGGCGCGGAGTCGCCGGAGGGGCGGATGAGGTTGCTGCCGAAGTCGGCGGGCAGGTTATGGCCGAAGCGGAGCTCGGCGCCGGCGTTGGCGTAGGTGAAGATGTTGCCGAGGGAGAAGCCGGCGTGGGGGATCAAATCGAGCCCCCAGCCGAGGCGGGAGTCGGGCGTGTAGGTGGAGAGACGGTGGCGGCGTTCGTAGACGAGATTCACGCCGGGCTCGTCGCGGATCTGGTTGTCCCAGCCGCGGGCGCGGTCGACCTGGATGAGCTCGTGAAAGCCGTTTTGCACGTCTTCGCCGAGGGCGGAGGGGCCGACGAGGCCGAGGTTGAGCTCGAAGATGTCGAGGCGGGCGGAGTGGTGCGCGTCTTCGGGGCGGACGAAGTGGGCGGCGGCGCCGAGGTAGAGCCAGGCGGCATAGGGGCGGTCGCCGGGCTGGTAGGCGGCGGCCTGGGTGTCGACGGGGGTGTAGATATTTTGCCCGAGGGAGAAGCCGGCGCGGTAGGACTCGCCGGCGGGCACGAAGCGGGCGAGCTGGCGGGCGAGGGCGCGGACGGGAGCCAGAGCGGGGGGGCCTTCGAGGGTGTCGAGTCGGCCGGAGAGGTAGGAGATCTTGAAGCCGTTGGTGTAGGCCTGGTCGGTGCCGGCGAAGTATTTGTCGTTTTCGCTGTAGAAGGTGAGCGAGGCGGGGCCGCGGTCGGGGGCGGGGAGGGCGGCCGGGGGCGGGGCGGGCGCGGCGGCGAGGGCGAGCGCGGGCGCGGCAAGGAGGGGGGCAAGAAGGCTGGGACGGGAGAGGGTCGGGAAGGGATTCATGAGCGGTGGTCGGGCGGGATCTCGGGCGGAGGGTGCGGGGTGGTGGAGGGGCGGAGCGGGCCGGGCCCGGGCGCGGCGGGGCGAATCAGTCCGCGGCTTGCCAGCGGCCGTAGATGCCGCAGGGGAGGACCTGGGTGTATTCAGTTTTCCCCGACGGGTGGGGGGCGGTGCCCGCTCCGGCCTGGATGGGCAGGCCGACCTCGCCGGCGGTGATCGCGCCGGGGCGCTCGCCGAGGAGGGCGTGGAGCAGGTTGGCGACGACGGTGGGCGACAGGCGCGCGGTGTAGGCGTTGACCAGGAAAAAGAGGGGGCGGGGGGTGAGGATCTCGCGGCACTCGCGGAGAAGCTCCCAGAGGCTGTCCTCGAGTTTCCACATCTCGCCGCCGGCGCCGCGGCCGTAGGTGGGCGGGTCCATGATCACGGCGTCGTAGCGGCGGCCGCGTTTGAGCTCGCGACGGACAAATTTAAGGCAGTCGTCGACGATGTAGCGGACGGGGGCCTCGGCGAGGCCGCTGAGCGCGGCGTTCTCCTTGCACCACTTGACCATGCCCTCGGCGGCGTCGACGTGGGTGACGCTGGCGCCGGCCTTGGCGGCGGCGCAGGTGGCGGCCCCGGTGTAGCCGAAGAGGTTGAGGACGTTGACCTCGCGGCCGGCGCCGCGGGCGTGTTTGATGAGGGCGGAGGCCCACTCCCAGTTGACCGCTTGTTCAGGGAAGAGGCCGGTGTGTTTGAAGCTGGTGGGCTGGATGCGGAAGGTGAGCCCGAGGCGCTCGTAGCCGATGGTCCAGTGCTCGGGGGGCTGTTTGCGAAACTCCCATTTGCCGCCGCCCTCGCTGCTGCGGTGGTAGAAGCCGTCCCAGTCACGCCACTCGGGGCCGTCGGACTTGGGCCAGATGACCTGGGGGTCGGGGCGCACGAGGGTGATCCGGCCCCAGCGCTCTTGTTTGAGGCCGAAACCGCAGTCGAGGAGTTGATAGTCGCGCCAGCCGTCGGCGAGCTGGAGCGGGGAGCGATGGAGGGTGGGCGCGGGCACGGGAGAGTGAACGGGATGCGGAGGCGGGTGATGGGGAGGAGGGAGTTGGGTGCGGGGGGCCTTGTCGAGCGCGGCGCGACGCAGGGGTGGCGGATCGGGCGGCATGGGTTTACTTTGGCCGGAACTTAGGGTGGGCGCCTTATGGCCGAAGCGTGATGGTTTGTTTACGTTTTCCCCCATCAATCCGGCACTCGGTGCACGTTTCGCTCGAGGGAAGCGTGCGCGGACGGCCCCGCCTCATGATCACGCCCGCCACCGCATTTTTATCCGCCGCGCCTTTCCGGGTTTTGCTGGTCGTTTCGGATTCGTTTGAACGGGAAAACCTGGCGGCGTGTTTGTTGCCGGTGGGCCAGGCGGAGCCTGGGGGCTGTTGGGATGGAGCGGAGTTTGCGGTGGATTGGGTGTCGGGAGCGGCGGAGGCGGTGGCGGGGGTGAGGGCGGGGCAGGAAGAGGGGCGGCCCTATTCGTTGGTGTTTATCGACGAGCAGTCGCTGGAGGACTCGGCGGAGTCGGCGACTTTGGTCGATTTGCTGGGGGCGTGTCGGGATCTGCAGGTGGGTTTGCTGGCCGGGGAGGGGGAGAGTGCGCGGGCGCGGGCCGCGGCGGGGATCGCCTCGGATCGTCTGGTGATTTTTGAACGGCCGGTGAATGCCGCGCAGACGCGGCAACTCGCGGTGGTGCTGGCGCAGAAGTGGCGGCTGCAGTGCCTGCGGCGGGAGCATCTCACGGAGCTGGAGCGCCAGGTCGAGGCCCGCACCGCGGCGCTGGCTTCGGCCAATGGGCGGTTGCGGGCGGAGATCGAGATCCGCAACGAGGCGGAGCGGGCGTTGGCGATCGCGAAGGAAAATGCGGAGCGGGCGGACCGGGCGAAGAGCGTGTTTCTGGCCAACATGAGCCACGAGATCCGCACGCCGATGAACGGGGTGATCGGGATGGCGCAGCTGCTGCGGCACACGGGCTTGAACGCCGAGCAGCGGGATCTGGTCGAAACCTTGTGCGCGAGCGGCGAAACGCTGCTCTGCATCATCAACGACATCCTGGATTTTTCGAAGATCGAGGCGGGGTGCATGCCGCTGGAGAATGGCGAGCTGGAGCTGCGTCCGCTGGTGGAGCGGGTGGTGGATTTGCAGGCGGCGCAGCTGGGGGAGAAGCCGGTGGAGCTGCGCTGGGAGGTGGACGAGGCGGTGCCGACCTGGGTGCGGGGAGACTCGACGCGGCTGCGGCAGTTGTTGCTCAATCTACTGGGCAATGCGGTGAAGTTTACCGCGCGGGGAAAGATCCATGTGCGGGTGAGCCGGGCGGGCGGGGACACGACGAGCACGCGTCTGCGCTTTGAAGTGAGCGACACCGGGGTGGGGATCAGTCCGGAGGCGCGGAGGCGGATTTTTCAGCCCTTTGTGCAGGCCGATGAAACGACGACGCGGCGTTTCGGGGGC
>JBILUB010000183.1:0-5360 GCA_044371245.1 Opitutaceae bacterium | reverse complement strand
GTCCGACCACGGATCGGTCGCGAGCTGCTTCATGCCGAGGCTGATGCGCTGCTGGGAAGGATCGACGTCGAGCACGATGGCGTCGACCTCGTCGCCCTTCTTCAGGACCTCGGAGGGGTGGTTGACCTTGCGGTTCCAGGTCATGTCGGAGACGTGCACCATGCCGTCGATGCCTTCCTCGAGCTCGATGAAGGCGCCGTAGGTGGTCATGTTGCGCACCTTGCCGCGGACGCGGGCGCCCATCGGGTAGTTGTGGCGGACCATGTCCCAGGGGTTCGGCTCGAGCTGGCGGAGGCCGAGGGAGATCTTCTGATCGTCCTTCTGGATGCCGAGAACGACGGCGTCGAGCTCTTGGCCGACCTTGAGGACTTCGGAGGGCTTGGTGATGCGCTTGGTCCATGACATCTCGGTGATGTGGACGAGGCCCTCGACGCCTGGCTCGATCTCGATGAAGGCGCCGTAGGGGACGAGGTTGACGACCTTGCCGTGCACCTTGGCGCCGACCGGGAACTTGTGCTCGATCTCGTCCCAGGGGTTCTTGGTGGTCTGCTTGAGGCCGAGGGAGACGCGCTCCTTCTCGCGGTTGACCTCGATGATCATGACCTGGATCTCCTCGCCCTGTTTCAGAACCTCGGAGGGGTGCGTGATGCGGCCCCAGGACATGTCGGTGATGTGGAGCAGGCCATCCATGCCGTCGAGGTCGATGAACGCGCCGAAGTCGGTGATGTTCTTGACCACACCCTTGCGCACCTGGCCGGGCTGGATGGAGTCGAGCAGGGCCTTCCGCTTCTCGCCGCGCTGCTGCTCGATGAGCTCGCGGCGGGAGAGGACGATGTTTTTGCGGATCTGGTCGATCTTGATGACCTTAAAGTCGTAGGTCTGGCCGACGTATTGATCCAGGTTCTTGGGGGGCTGGATGTCGACGTGGGAGGCGGGGATAAAGGCGTCGACGCCGATGGAGATGATGAGGCCGCCCTTGACCTTGGCCTTGACGCGGCCGGTGGCGACGGAGCCCTCGGGGAACTTGGTGAGAATGTTGTCCCAGTTCTTCTTTTGCTCGGCCTTGTCGTAAGAAAGGACGGGATAGCCCTCTTTGTTTTCGATCTTCTCGATCAGCACCTCGATGGTGCCGCCGATTTGGAGTTCGCCGATGTCGATGAACTCGTTGGCAGGGATGATGCCCTCGGATTTGCCGCCGATATCGACGACGACTTCGTTTTGGCGGATCTCGGTGATGACACCGGGGACGATCTTGCCCTCTTGGAGCTGGCCGAGGCCGGAGTCGGCCAACAGCTCGTGCATGATAGAACTCATAACTTGCGGTTTGCGTGTCGCCGCCACCTCGCTCCGGAGAGGCCGTCGACCCGCGGGCGCGCCTCGCGGCGCGCGGGTTGAAGGTTGCTGACGTAAGGGGCCGATGGGAGCGACGCGGTGTCACCGGCCTGACCAAAGAAAATACCGCGAAGGGTCAGCGTCGCGTGCGGCGAGGGGCCCGAGCAAGGGTAAACTTACGCTTGGTCGGAAACTTCCCGCCCGCTGCGATCAGCCCCGGGCCCACCAGCGCCGCGCGACCCGAGCCGCAGCAGCGCGGCCAGCCAGCGGTCCGCCAGAGGCGAGCCTAACTGAGCAGCCCGTGGTACATGCACCAACGCGTCAGACCGACGACGTCGCGCACGCCAAGTTTGGCGTAGATGTTAGCCCGGTGTTTTTCGACCGTGCGGGTGCTCAGGCCGAGCTTGGCGGCGACCTCCTTGGAGGACATGGCACCGGTGACCAAGGCCGCGATTTCGCGTTCGCGAGGCGTGAGCACATCGGGCTTAACGTTTTCCGCGTGCCCCGGGAGTGAGATCGGACGATCCGAAGCGGGGGGCGCGATGCCGGCGACGCTGGTGTAGCTGAGCCCTCCGGCGAGCACGCTGCGGATGGTTTTGGTCAAGTCGACCGGCGTGGCGGTCTTATCGGCAAATCCCTGAACACCAAGCTTTAAAAGCTCACGGGGAAGCTCGTTGCTCGGATGAGCGGTGAGAAGCAGTACGACCAGGTGGGGAAGCTCTTGGCGGAGGGCCTTGATCACATCCACCCCCTGCATGTCGGGCAGCAAAAGGTCGAGGAGGAGGGCTTGAGGTTTGGAGCGGACACACAGATCGATGCCTTCCTGACCGGTGGCGGCCTCTCCGACCACCTCGACCCCGTCGATTTTCTTCAAGACCTGCCGTACAAACTGGCGATAAACGGGATCGTCCTCGACGACCACCACGCGGGTGCACAGCGAGATGTCAGCGGGGGCTGAAATGGGTTCTTCGGGAGATTTGGGGGCGCGAGTCATCGGCGTGGGTCTGGTTAACCAACTACGTAATCAAAATTGAGCAAGGGCAGCGATAAGCAATTCCACCCTCCGTATCGGTTACGTCACGCCAGACTTTAGGCATATCCCACGAAGTGCACGCGAAAAAGAGAAGGGAATGGCTTCGCGGCGAGCGCGGGGCCGCGGGCCGAGATAGGGACGTGAAAGCAGCGGGCGGCGGGCTCATTCGTCCATCTGGATATCTTTGTTCCGATGCCGTGGGCATCCGGCCCGCAACCAGGCGTTGATGTAACGGTCGATATCGCCGTCGAGCACCCCCTGCGTATCGGAAGTGCTCACACCGGTGCGGAGATCTTTCACCATCTGATAGGGCTGGAGTACGTAGCTCCGGATCTGAGCGCCCCAGCCGATTTCGCCTTTTTCTCCGTAAAACCGGTCCATCTCGGCGCGTTGCTCGTCCTGTTTCTTTTCGTAGAGTCGGGCCTTTAGGATGTTCCAGGCGGAAGCCTTGTTTTTGAGCTGGGACCGCTCGTTTTGGCAGACGACCACGATGCCCGAGGGGATGTGCGTGATGCGCACCGCCGAGTCGGTGGTGTTAACGCCCTGGCCACCCTTGCCGGAGGAGCGGTAGACGTCGATCCGCACCTCGTCCTCGGGGATCTCCAGCTTGATCTCGTCGGTGACCTCGGCGACCACGTCGACCGCGCAGAAGGAGGTGTGGCGGCGCGCGTTCGAGTCGAAGGGGGAGATGCGCACCAAGCGGTGCACGCCGCGCTCGGCCTTGCAGTAGCCGTAGGCGTTTTCGCCTTTGATCAGGATGGTGGCCTTGCTGATGCCGGCCGTGTCGCCAGGCTGCACGTCCATCAGCTCGGTGGTGTAGCCGCGGCGCTCGGCCCAGCGGGTATACATGCGAAACATCATGTCGGCCCAGTCGTTCGACTCGGTGCCGCCGGCGCCGGCCTGGATGGAGAAGATGGCGTTGTTGCGATCGAATTGGCCGGTGAGGAAGGCGCCGATCTCGAGCTCGTCGAGCTGGGCCAGCATGGCGGTGCACTGGGCGGCGAGCTCGGCGCCGAACTCGGCCTGCTCGTCGGGCGAACCAGCCTCGATCAACTCCTTCAACGCGTCCAGATCGTCCGTTCGCTTGCGGAAGTCGCGCACCGGGAGGACGGCGCGCTTCAGGCCGTTGACCTTGACGATGTGCTTTTGCGCGCGCTCGTTGTTGTCCCAGAAAGTAGGCGCGCCCATCTGAGCCTCGAGCGCCTCGATCTCGCGCAGCTTCTGCTCGCCATCGAGAAACTTCCACAAGTGCGTGACGCGTTTCTTGATGTTCTCGATCTGGTCAAAGGTCTCGGGCGCGATCATGGCGAAAAGGGAGGGTCAGGTCTGCCCGCCGCCGGGCCGAACGGGCAACCCAATAAAAAAACCCCGCCGACAAGGGCGGGGCGAGACAGGCGGAGCAAAGGCCGCGGCGCGCCTTAGAACCAGCCCTTGCGGCCGGAGACATAGGTGGCGGCGAACTGGTCGTCGGGCTTGGTCAGGTAGACGATGCCTTCGATGAGGCCGATGATACCCATGATCCATGCGGCGAGGCCTATGGTCAGCACCGAGACGAGGAGCATGATCACGCCCTCCTTGGTGTAGCCGAGGTAGAATTTGTGGATGCCAAGCGCGCCGAGCAAAATCGCGAGGATGCCGGCGGGGATTTTTTTGTCTGCTCCAGGGACGGTGCTCATGGGAATGATGATGGGTGGTGTTAGGTGGCTGACTGCGCGAGTGATGGGACGCAGACCACGTTTTGTCGAAAACAAATCCCGGCACCCCAGCCCCTCCGCTCACCACACGCGCCCCGCGCGACGAGACTCGAGCTCGGCCTCCGCCGGATCAGGCAGCTCGGCGAGAAAATCCAGCCCGGTGCGGCGCTCCACCTCGTCGATCGTGGTGAGAAACTCCTCCAGCTCCGCGCCCGCCGCCGGTTCCTGCGGAAACACGAAGGCGAGCGCCCGGGCCCGCCCGTCGCTCTCGTCGAGCACGATCATAAAACACGAGTCCGGGATGGCGGGCCCTCCGCGGCCGCCGCCGGGCAGCCGGCGCGGGGCCGCGCCAAAGACCGGCCCGGCGATCACCCAGACCTCGCCGAAGCGCCCCGGCCAGCTCGTGGCAATGCGCTGCTCGAGCCGCTTCCAGAGTCCGCCGTTGAGCGCGTGGCGTTGCGGGACGACGTTGCTCATGAGAAAGGTCTCGCGCTGCGCGGCCTCGCCGTGGCGGGTGGCGACGGCGTAGTTCGGCGCGAGGTGGCCGCGGTCGTATCCGGAATTCGTATACGCCTCGGGGCCGACGCGCGCGACGGTGCGCGAATCGGCCTCGAAGCGCTCGGGGCGGGCGGGCGCCTCGGGCAGGGGATCGACGTCCGGCACCCGGTAGGCGGCCCAGAGCGGGTTCGCGAGCGCGTCGGAGTAGCCGACCAAGTAGGCGGTGTTGGCCAGCAGGCGGTAGACCGGCGCGTCGGCCGCCGCGAGCGGCGCGCCGGCGAAGAGGTGGGTGCGGTCACCCGGCAGCGGCGCGAGCGCGACGAAGTCACGCCCGTGGTAGAGTTGCCAAAGATCCCAGGCGACATCGAGTGGCTGCACGTTTTTGTCGCGCTCGAAGGCCGCGCCGACGAGCTGACGCACCTCGGCCTGGCGGGCGGGCGGCTGAAACAGATACCAGCCGCCGACGGCGAGCGCGCCGACGAGGTTGAGCCAGAGAAAGGCCCGCGTCCGGCGAAAGGGCCGGAGGCGGGCGGAGGGCTTGGCGGAGCGACGAGCCATGGCGCGACTGTTCGCGGGGCGCCGACGCACGCCAATGCCGAAGCTCGACCGAATCAGAAACGATACTCGGCGCTCAGGCCGACGGTGCGCGGCTCGGCCAGCGTCTCATAGCGCGTGGGCGCGTAACCATCGACGGGGTTGTTGCCGAAAAAGAACACGCGCGCGGCGTAGTCCTCGTCGAGAAGGTTGCGAGCCCAGAGCGAGACCGACCAGGCGCCGGCGGCCCAGCCGAGCGAGGCGTTGAC
>JBILUB010000182.1:0-5382 GCA_044371245.1 Opitutaceae bacterium | reverse complement strand
GAGTTCACCGCATCTGGCGATCGGCGAGGGCGCGCAGGTGCCGGTGGCCGCGAGTCAGTTGCTGGAGTTTCTGCGCGAGGGAGTTTTTGATGGTTTTTGCGGGATCGATCCCTGGCCGGCGCTGGCTCGGCAGGTCGGAGCGGAGAGCGTGGCGGAGAGCTCGACGTTTTTCCCGATGCATCCGGGCAGTGTCGTGGCGATGCGGGCGGAGGCGGTGGAGGATAATCCCCGTCTGGTGGCGGCGCTGGGCAGGGTGTTGCAGCGGGCGCGGACTTTTTGCTCCGACCCGGTTAATCGGGAGGAGTTGTGGCGTCTGGTGCTGGCGCAGGCGCCGTACGCCGGTTTGAGCACGGCGGCGCGAGCGGCGGTGATGGCCGGGGGGGATGGGACGGGGATGCGTTTCGACGGGAGGCCCTCGCTGGGCGGGGTCGAGGATCTGAACTTTCTCGAGGCGGCGTGTCGCGGGGCGATCGGCCCGGGTTCGCGCGGGATGGATCTGAAGGCGGAGATCACCCGGGTGTTTGCTCCCTGCTCCCCCGCTTCGGCGGTGGTGGGCAGCGCGGGCTAGGCGCCGGTGTCGGTCGGCACGGGGCCGCCGAGGGCTCGGTGCAGGGCGATGCGCAGGCTGGTCAGGCGACGGCGTTCGCGGACGATGCGCTGCTCGACCGCGTACAGCTGCTGGGTGGCGGAGAGCACGGGGAGATAGTCGGTGAGCCCCGAGTCGTAGCGACTGCGGGCTTGGGTGATGAGCGCTTGGAGCAGCGAGCGTCTTTCGTCGAGGCGCTCGAGAAGTTCGCGTTGGCGAAGCTCGTTTTTCACCAGGCCGTCCACTTCCCAGGCGGCGTCGAGAAAGGCCTGGGAGTAGAGCGCGAGGCGTTCGCGCGTGCGGGATTGGGCTCGGAGCCACTCTTGCCGGCGGGCGCCCCAATCGAGGAGTGGTTGCACGAGCTCGGCTCCGAGATCGAGGGTGGTGATGGCGGGGCCGCGGTCGTTTTTGACGTGGAGGGCGTCGGCGCTGAGGCGAAGGGCGGGGAGGCGCTCCGCCAGGGCGCGTCCAGCCTCGGCGTCGGCGGCGACGAGAAGGGCCTGAGCGGCTCGCAGATCGGGTCGGAGGCGGAGAAGGAGGTCGGCGCGCTCTATGGGTGCGAGTGGTCCGAGCGAGGGTAGTTTTTTGCCCGTGCCGAGGGCGCTGGCCGAGGAGTCACCGGGGGCGGCGGCGAGGAGGGCGGAGAGCTGGGACTGGAGGTTCTCGAGCGTGGCGCGGGCCGCCGGGATCTGGCTCTCGAGCTCGGCGACTTGGGAGCTTTGCTGGAGGACGTCGAGGTTGGAGATGAGGCCTTCGGTATGGCGCTGGCGGATGAGGCGGAGGACTTCGCGGGCGGTGTCCATCTGCTCTTCGAGGAGGGCGAGAAGGAGCTGTTGTTCCACGATGCCGAAGTAGGTATCGGCGACGGCGGCGCTGAGGATGAGGCGAAAGGCCTCGGCTTCGTGGTTGCGGGCGATGGCGTCGGCGGCCCGGGCCCGGTGGGTGTTGCGCTCGCGGCCGAAGAGGTCGGGAGACCAGTCGAGGCGGAGCGCGGCGTCGCGCTGGAGGCCGGTCTGCCGGGGACGCCCGCGGGCGTAGGTTTCCTGGGCGAGGCCGAGCTCGAGATCGACTCCCGGCCAGAGTGAGGCGCCGGCTCGGCGGCGGAGGGCCAGGGCCTGGGTGACGCGCTCGCGGGCGGCCTCGATCTGGTAGTTTTCGGACAGGGCGCGGCGAAGCAGGGCGTCGAGATCGACGTCCTCGAAGGATTGCCACCAAGGCGGGGGAGCGGGATCGGCCGACGCTTCCCCGAGGGTGGGCGCGGCCGAGGGTCCGGCGCCCCTCAAAGGGCCCGGAGCGGGGTCGACCCGGTGGAGTGAGCAGCCCGCGAGGAGAAGCGGAAGCAGCAGGAGGAAGGGGCGCGCGCCGAGCGGGGCGCGGTGGCGCCGATGGTGGCGGAAACTGCGAGGAGCCGGGGTGCGGCGGGTGTCGGCGGGGCCGGAGGCGGGCATGGGACGAGGGCGACGTCGCGGTGGTCGCGACGGGCGGTCAAGGTACGCGGTGTAGCGATCCGCTGGATACGGACCGGGGCCCCGGTGGGGGCTGGTTCAGGGGATGGCGCCGACGGGGGCCAGGGTGGTGCCGCCCTTGCGCGCGACCATCTCGACGAGGCGCTGGATCTCCAGCTCGGAGTTGCGCTTCTTGACCCGGGCGGCCTCGACGGCACCGGCGCGGTCGAAGACGAGGCGGGTGGCCTTGTCTTTTTCGGCGCGGAGGGCGGCGAGGCGGGTTTCGAGGGTTTTGACCTCGGTGGCGGTCTTGGCGGCCTGGGCGAGGAAGTCCGCGGTTTCGTCGGCGATCTGCTTGGAGGCGGCCTCCCACTTGGCGGTGCGCTCCTCCTCCTTGCGTTTTTCCTCGGCGAGGCGTTCGGCGGTGCGTTTGTCCGCGTCTTCGCGGGCTTGGCGCTCGGCCTCGGCCTTCTTGGCCGCCGCCTCGGCCTCGGCCTTTTCGTTGGCGATGCGAAGGGCCACGGCCTTCTCCTTGGCCTCGACGGAGTGGAGGTAGTAGACGCCGCTGAAGGCGAGGGTGAGGACGAGGGGGACGACGATGTAGAGTTTGTTCATGGCGGTGGTCGTGACGCGGGCGTGTTTCGGTGGAGTTGAGCCGTTTGAGGGTGCCTTATTTCGCGGGGGCGACGGCGGTGACCGGGGGTGCGTTTAGCTTCTCGACCAGGGTGCCGAGGGAGCGGGCGTTGCCCTGGGCCTTGGCGACGAATTCGAGGAGGAAGGCCTCCTCGGCCTGGAGGGTTTTGGCGTCGGCCTGGAGTTTGGCCAAGGCGGCCTCCTCGGCCTCGATCTCTTTCTTCAGGCGGTCGGCCAGGCGGGCGACTTTTTCCTGTTCTTGGTAGGCCTTGGATTTGGCGTCGAGGGCGACCTGACGTTGTTCTTTTTTCAGGGTCTCGGCGGCCTCTTTGGCGGCCCGTTCTTGTTTGCGTAGTTCGGCTTGGGCGATGGCGTCGGCCATGGCGGCTTTGCGGGCGGCGAGTTCGGCTTCGTTCTTGGCGGCGAGCTCGGCCTCGACCCGGGCTTTGGCGGCGGCTTCGCGGTCCTTGATGCCGCTCACGTGGCTGATGTAGAGCCCGGAGAAGACGAGGAGGGAGAGCACGGGGGCGAGGAAATAGGCTTTGTGCATGGTGCGAGGGAGGGTCGGAAGTGGAGAGTAAGGGAGTGGTGCGGGTGCCGGTCGGTTCAGGAGTTTTTCAGGGCTTCACGGGCTTTGATCGCTTCGGAGACTGCGCGGGCCAGCGGGTCGAGGGAGGCGGCGGGCACGTCGCCCGAGGCGCGAGCTTGGTCGACCCAGGTCTGGGCCTCGTCCATTTGCTGAAGCTCGTAGGCGAGGAAGGCGAGGTAGAGCTTGGTCTGGCCGGGCTTGGAGAGGCCGGGCTTGGCGACGGCGGAGCGGGCGCGGCCGTAGGCGTCCTGAATCTTGCCGGCGGCGTAGAGGGACTGGGCGAGGGAGAACTCGAGGTCGGCCTGCGCGGGGAAACGGGCCACGGCGCGGGCGTAGGTGTCGAGGGCTTTCTCCTGCTGGTCGGATTGCTGGTAGGCCGAGGCGAGCAGTTCCCAGTTGCGCTGGGTGGGCTCAATCTTGCCGTCGGCGAGGCCGGCTTCGAGGAGCTGGGCGGCGAGGGAGTATTGACCGAGGTTAAAGAGGATGGCGACGCGGGTGTAGTTGTCTTTCGGGGTCGAGAGGTGACCGTGGGACTGGGCCCGGTCGATGACGTGCAGGGCCCGGAGGTTCATGGCCTGAACTTGGGCGGGGTCCTTGGCGTCGGCGGCGAGGTTGAGGTAGAGCGCTTGGAGCTGGGACCAGGTGCTGGAGGTCTTGGGGTCGACCTCGGCGAGGACCTCGAGGAGCTCGGCCGCGCGTGCATTTTGTCCGAGCTGGAGGTGGCAGGCGATCTGGAGGAGGCGAAGCTGGGCGGTGGGCTTCGGGCTGAGCAGCATGGCTTCCTCGCAGTGGGCGAGTGCGGCGCGGAGCGCTTCGACGTCGGCGGCGCCGGTCCCGAGGGTGGCGAGATTGTACTGGATCGAGGCGGCAAAGAGGTGGGTCTGGGCGCTCGGTTTGGGGGAAAGCTTAAACCAGCGGTCGAGGTAGCTCAGGGCTTTGAGGAAGCCGGCGCGCTGGCCTTCGGGCGTCTTGTCCGCGGCGCCTTTTTGGTAGTGGAGCTGCGCGACGAGGTTCAGCTGTTCGAGCCGCGCGGCGGGATCGAGGAAGTTGGGGTTGCCCTCGGCTAGGGCGAGGGCGGTCTCGACCGGGGCGATGGCGTCGACGAGTTTATCCTGGGTGAGGAGGACCTGGGCCTTCACCTGGGAGAGGACGTAGATGTCGTAGCTGCCGGCCGGAGCGGCGGCGATGAGCTGGTCGATCAGGGCGATGGCCTTCGTGTAGTCTTTGGTCTCGGTGAGGGTGCGCAGTTCACCGAGGGAGCTGGAGGTTTTTTCGGTGATCTCCTTGGCCGGGAGCTTGTCGGCCTGCGCGTGGAGGGCGGCGGGCGCGAGCGCGGCGAGTAGAAGGGCGGGAAGGGCGCGTCGGAAGGACATGATCACTGCGTGTTGAGGCTAAAGTTGATAGTCTGTTGGACGCGGTCGGTGTTGACCGCGACCCCTCCTTTTTTGCCAGGGGTGAACTTCCATTTTAACACTGCATCAATTGCGGCCTGTTCGAAGGCCGGGCTGGTGGACTTGACGACGAAGGGGTCCCGGACGTTGCCGTTGCTGTCGACCACGAAGCTGACGAGCACGTTGCCCTTGATCCCGGCGCGGCGCATCTCGAAGGGATAAACGGGCGCGATGCGGACTCGCGGCTCGGGCCTTTGATCGAGATCGGCGAGGTCGAAGAGGTTGGCCATCTTGGTCCCGCCGCTGATCGCGGGGCGGGTGTTGGTGGGGATGACGATGCTGCCGGAGGGGCGATTCAGTCCCGGGGGCGGCGGGGCCTGGAGCTGCTGGACAAAGGGGGAGTCGATCACCGCGGAAGGCACGTCGTTTTGCATCGGGGGGGCGAGGTCGGCGATGTCAGACGGGGCTTCGGTGGAATCACTTTCGATGATTTCGGGTTCCTCGGGTTCCGGTGGCGGCGGCAAGTCGAGCGCGATGGTGGGCATCTCGTCGAGCGGGGATTCCACGATGGGTTTATCCCGCATGAGGAGGCCGCTGGCGGCCACCCCGCCGTGGATGGCGAGGGATACGAGGATGGAGATGATGACGTCGCGGCTCATGGTGTGGGTGGGCGGGCTCAGCGGCCGGAGGCGCGGTAGGCGGTCTCGATGGTGACGGTGGGGATGCCGGCGATTCGGA
>JBILUB010000010.1:0-18580 GCA_044371245.1 Opitutaceae bacterium | reverse complement strand
CCCGGGCCACCAGCGTTTCGGACGCCGAGCTCCTCCGCCGCTACTCCGTCCTCTACCCAAAACCCACCCGCTTCCAGCAGGCCCACCTCGAGGTCGTCCAGGCCTGGCTGCGCACCGGCGACCCCGAGGGCGAGGCCTGGCGTCGCCGCCAACTCGCCCTCATGGGCGACGTCTCCCAATTCATGAAGCTGCTCAAACAGCGCTTCTCCGTCTGGTACAACCGCACCCACAATCGCTACGGCACCCTCTGGGCCGAACGCTTCAAATCCGTCCTCGTCGAGCCCACCGGCCGGGTGTTCGAAACCATGGCCGCCTACATCGACCTCAACGCCGTGCGCGCCGGCCTCGTCTCCGATCCGAAGGACTACCGCTTCTGCGGCTACGGTGAGGCCGTCGCCGGCCACGAAAAAGCCCGCGCTGGCCTGCGCGCCGTCTTGGGCGGAGAAACCCCGCCCGACTGGGACCGCGCCCAGGCCGACTACCGCGTCACCCTCTTCGGCGTCGGCTCTGGCGCCCGCCCGGGCGAGGGCACCGTCTCTCCCGACGACCTGCAAAAGGTCCTCCGCGACCGCGGTCGCCTGCCGCGCCACACCGTATTGCGTTGCCGGATACGCCACTTCACCGACGGCGCCGTGCTCGGCGGCCAGGCCTTCGTCGCCGAACACCTCGCCGTATACCGCGAACGCACCGGCCGACGGCGAAACACCCCGCCCAAGCCGCTCCCCGCCTTCACCGATTGGGGCGCCGACCTCGCCACCCTCCGCGGGCTGCGCGCGCGGAAGTGAACAAGGGGCGCGAGCACCGGTTTTGCGTCCGTGATGCGCTGCTTCACGAGCGCGCGCCTCTGGTCTCGCTCCGCATGCCTCCGCTCCCTCCTCCACGACTGAATGGCCTTTCAGGTAAAACCTTGCGCTTCGGCATAAAGTCTAATCACACTAAGTTCCTGGCATAATAGGATTTACGAAAGTTACTTGCGGTCGATGCAGACCTCCTCGGCGACTTCGCTCATCTTTTAGCCTAGAGCATTTCAAATGGAGTTATAGCCGACAGTTAGACCCAAGGTAGCGCAGGCTTCCCGCCTGCTCGCTCGTGCAGACTGGAAGTCTGCGCTACGAGAAACGGCTACATCTTCATTTGAAATGCTATAGATCCGGCAGTAGCCCCGGCGAAAGATCGCGCAAGATGTTGAACCAGATGGCGAGCGCAGCGACCCGAAGGCGCACTTGGAAGGTGCGTCGAGCGGTCGATGGGCTCGGCAGGTGGTCGACAGGTTGCGCGAGATGAGCTGCGGCTACTGCCGGTTCTAGGTTCAGTCGGCTATCTTGGTGCGGCCGTTTCTGGGCGACTCAGCCAACATCATGCAGTTGCCCGGGTCGCATCGAGGTGAGCTGGCGGCACGTTTCGGTGGGGCCCTCGTCTCGAAACACTCTCCGGGTATTGTTCGCCCTGCGGGCTCACCCTCCGCCTTTGGCTCCGGGCTGCGCCATCTCCGCTTCGCTCCGTCCGCACAGAAATCTACTCGCCATTTCACCCCGCTGCTCCTCCGCCCAACTGACTGATCCCGACTGAGCTCGGCGATTGCGCTGCGATCGATCCCTCGGGCATCGTCAAAGGGGCAGTGGAAACTACTCCGCTGATTACTGGACGAAGGGGGCGAGTTCGTCCTGGGTCCAAGGCTTGGCCCGCGTCGCCTCGGCTTTGAGCACCTCGTCGACCTGCTCTTTGGTGATGAAGGACGCGTTGTTGCCCCACTCGTGGCGAATGTAGGAGAGCACGTGAGCGATGCGCTCGTTGTTCCAGTTGTAGCCACCCCCGGGCACTTTGCCAAAGGCCGGCATCAGTCCGTTGTAGGTATTCCCTTTCACCTGGATCGGGCCGTTCAGACCGTGGAGCAAGACCCGGATCAAGCGCTGCTCGCTGCCCGTCACCCATTCAGAACCAGCCAGCGGCGGATAAACCCCGGCCACGCCCAAACCGCTGGCCTGGTGACAAGCCACGCAGGTCTGGTAAGCCTGACGACCACGCGCGAGCACTTGCTCGGGGGTGAGCTCGACTGGAGCAGACGCAGCCGCCTTGGCTGCCTCGGCATCGAAGCGGTGATCATAAACCAGCGGATCAAAATCACCGCGGTAGTGAACCACGTAAACCGAAACCACGAAGATAACCGCGGAGATAAAGCCGAGGAGGAAGAGCGGCATGGGCGTGAAGCCCTCCGATGGCTCCGGCTTTTCGCGGATGAGAATCGCGTGTACCTTCTGCAGGCTCTCGTCGTTAATCCCCGCTTGCTCCGCTCGCTGATGGTGCGGCCCGGGTACGTGCGGGGGCTGGGTTGAGGACGATTCGGGGGGCTGGCTCATTTGGCGACCTCCGGGTTGGCGGCGGGTGCGCTGCCGGCGGCGGGCGCGGCAGGCGGGACGTAAAGACGAGAGGCCTCCTCGGGATAGAGCGGCGGATCTTTTAGCGCGAGGAGGTAGGCGATCAGATCTTCGCCTCTCTGCGTGAGGATGATCTCATGTCCGACGGGAGGTTGATCCTTCGCGGGCAGGAGGTGCTGGACGGAGCGCGCCGAGGGCTCGCCCACCACCGGCCGAGTCTCAAACAGAAAACGGTAGGGAGGCATGATCGAGCCATACACCACACCCTCCAGCTCGATTTTGGATATCTCGGCCGGATTGTAGAAGTGCTGGATGTGCCAGTTGCGACCACCCTCGCCGGCGAAGCGGGTGCCGACGTTTCGCAGATCGGGTCCGGTGCGCATCGTGCCGAGGTAGACGCGCTTTTCGTGGATGTAGTCACGAGCGACGCTGCCGCGCTCGCCCCAACCACGCTCGATGTCGGTGCCGTAGCCAGGCTGGCGGACTTGTTGGCTGTGGCAGTACATGCAGCCGAGATCGCGGTAGACCTCCTTGCCCCGTTGGGCGCTGCCAGGCAGGGGCTGCGGGAAGGCCTTGCCCTCGTTTTCATCAAACACCGGCTGCAATCGGGCGTAGCTCAGATGATTCGTGAGGACGATGCCGGTCCAGCTAAAGGCGACGGTGAAGAAGATACCGAGAAAGATGAGGGGAGCGCGATTCATCGTGCGACCTCCAGGTCGGGAGCGTTGCGGAAGAGCGTGGGCTGGGAGCTTCCGGCCGGGCGGGGCCGGGCGAGCATCCAGGCAAAGTTTATGGCAAAGGCGAGATGACCCACCGTGATCAGCACTCCGGAATAGCTACGCCACTCGAGCCACTTGAGCGTCTCGGCCATCACCTCGAGGAAATTCTTGGCAAAAGGCACTCCATCGGGGCCGATCTGCATGACGTTCATGTTCATGCCCTGCTGGAGACCACCAATCGTCAGGGCGACGACCATGATCAGGCTGCCCAGAGCGGTAGCCCAAAAATGCAGGCTGATGAGTTTGGCCGAAGGCCACTCCTTCAGCGTGATGCGCGGCAGGATGTAGTAGACGGCGCCAAACATCACCATGGTGAAGAAGGCATACAGGCCATGATGGGCGTGGGCGATCGTGTGCTGGGTAAAGTGAGCCACCTCGGCGAAGGACCGCATCGACATCAGGGAGCCGATAAAGGACGTCAGGGTGTAGTTCACCGCACCAAAGACGATAAACCGCAGGGTCGGGCTGTACTTTAACGCGGCAAAACTGCCCACCATCGTAAGGTGGTGATTGATCGCGGTGACCAGTACCGGGACCACCATCATGAACGAGGCGGCGATACCGGCCGTCTGCACCCAGACGGGCACCGGACCCCCGATCAGGTGATGCACGCCGGCCCAGTTGTAGAAGATCGCGAGCGACCAGAAGCCCAGCACAGACAGGTAGTAGCTATGGATCGGTTTACCGAGGACCTTGGGCAGGAAGTAGTAGATCGCGGCCAAGCCCACGGGGGTGAACCACAGGCCAAGCACGTTATGCGCGAACCACCAGTTCACCAAGCTCTGCACGGTGCCGCGGGTCGGCTCGATCAACAACATGACCTGGGCGACGGAGTAGATCCAGGGGAACCAGAAAAGCGCTGCCAACAGGTACCACTGCGACACGTAGATGTGCTTCGAACGCCCGAAGCGGAAGGTGATCAGCGCCCAGGCGCCCACCAGGGCATAGGCAAAAAACAGAATCGGCGTGGCGTAGGTCGGGATCTCGAGCCACTCGATCGAGGTGGAATCCCCGGCGAGGATACCGACGATGCCGACGGTGACTCCGATGTTCCAAAAGATGGCCGCGAGGGTGAGCAGGCCGGCGTGACGGACCTCGGCGCGGGCGAGGCGGGCCATCAGCCAAAGGGCGACGGCGAAGGAGACGTTGACCGACCAGCCATAGACCACGGCGTTGAGGTGGGCCACACGCACCCGGCCAAAGGTGAGCCACTCGATGTTCCCGAGGAACTCGGGCGTGTGCATCTTGAAGGAAGCGATGAGCGCGAAGACCGTGCCGAGGATCAGCCAGAGGACGGAGGAGCCCAGAAAATAGAGGGCGGGGGCGCGGGTGGACGCGTCGATCGCGCTCAGTTCGGCGCGCTTCGCCAGTTCGGGCGAGGCCGAGGGACTGAGGGAGGCGGTGAGGGTGGCGGACATTTTGATAAAACCAGGGAAACGGGGAGCGGGCGCGGCTACTTTTTGGGCGGGCGCGACTGCTTGGGTTGATTAAGTACTTGGTCGGTGGGTTTACCGAGCGGCTCCTCGTCGTCGAAGATCACCTTGGCGCCTTCCTCGAGATCCCGGAGCTGCCCCTTCTTGCTCGCCCAGTAGAGCGCATAGACCGCGCTCGAGACGACGAGCAGGGCCATGGGCAGGGCGACGAAGTAGAGAAACCATTCGGGCATGGGAGCGAGAAGCGTGGCGTGCGGAGCAGGGGGCCGTGCCTCTCTCGCCGGCGTGGGCTCAGGGCTTGGCGGTTTCGAGGACGACGAGCTCCATCGCCCGTTCGATCGGCAGGCGGACCACGCCCTTGTCCTTGTCGATCCACGCGTAGGTGGTGGTGGCGGTCTGCTCTTTGCCGACGAGCTCGGCGAGGGCCGCCTTACGCTGCTCGGGCGTGCGCACGCCATCGCCCGGGGGGGCGACTTTCTTGGGCAGGTAGGCGACCAGAAGGATCAGCCCGAAGATCGCGAAACCGCCGATGGCGGCGAGCAGGGTGGCAGAGAAGGAGCCGGGAGACTCGGAGGCGGGGGAGGCGTCACTCATGGTGGCTGAGGGATTCGGCGATGCGCGGATCGCGGATCGGGATAAGTTTGGTCTGCGAGAAGCTGCGGAGGTAGGCCCAGACGCAGATACCGCCGATGCCGACGACCGAGCTCGCGATCCAGAGCAGGTTCAGACTGAGGAAGGGGTAGGCCTCGCCGGAGGCATCCTTCATCGAGGGCATGACGTTGTAGATCATGTCGACCAGAACCACAAAACCGATGAAGAAGGCGATGCGGGGCATCCAGGTTTTGGAGAGCTTAACCGGGAAATGGATCAGGGTGAGAAACGGGGCAAAAAAGTGCCCGAACAACAAAAACATCCCGACGAAGCCCCAAGAGCTGAAGCTGCCGTCCTTCGTCACCTCGCGGAGGTTGTACCAGAAGGTCTCCTCGGGGATGTTGGCCATGTAGATGAGGAAGTACTGGGAGAAGGTGATGTAGGCCCAAAATACCGTGAAGGCGAACATCAGCATGCCGTGCGAGTGCATGTGATTGTTGTTGAGCAGTCCCTTGTAGTCACCGCGGACCCAGAGCCAGATGGTGAGGATCATGCCGAGTGAGAGCGCGCCACGGACGGCGGCCGCAAAGTACCAGACGCCGTACATCGTGGAGAACCAGTGGTAATCGAGGGCCTTCACCCAGACGATGATGCACAGGGTCATGGTGAGCGCGGTGAACGGGATCCCGGCGGCGGTCCAGACTCGGTTGGCAAAAGTGTGGGAAATCTGCCCGTCCGCATCCTGCGCGAAAGAGTGACTGCGGAAGCGGTTGGCCAGCCAGCACCAGCCGCCAAAGCCGATCACACTCACCACCAGCAGCGCGGTGGTGTTGAGCAAGCCGGCTTTTTTGACCCAGAGCACATCCTCCGCGACGCTCCCGCCTCCACCCACGGCGGCGAGGTCGAAGGCGGGGTCGGTCCACTTCCAGATTTTGCCCGGCGCCACATAGGCCGAGATGATCAAGGGCACGAACAGCAGAGCCAGCCAAGGCAGGCAGGCGAGCCAGTGTTCGAACTGACGGCGCAGCAGCGTCGACCACGCGGCGTCAAACACGTGGTGGATCATCACCAGGAAGAGTGCGCCGATCGCGAGGGCGAACCAGAACACGAAGCCGGTGAGATAGGAAAAGCCGATGGCCTTGCCACCGGAGACGAACAGGCCGGCGACGGTGACGAGGAGGCCGAGGGCTCCGAGGCCCAGGGCCTTGGTGGCGGCCGACGAGGGGGCGCCGGCGGGAACGGCGGCGATGGGAGAGGCGGTGGCGGCGTGGGTGCTCATTTCAGACCTAGCTCGGATTTATGGGCGGCGGCGACGTCGGCGACGGCACCAGTCTGCGCGCGCTGGAGAGCGCGGACGTAGGCCACGACGGCCCAGCGGTCGACGGGTTCAAGTTTGTCGGCGTACGAGAGCATGTTGCCCTTGCCGGCGGTGATGACGTGGTAGATTTCGCCTTCGGGCACGCCCCTCAGCCGGTCGTCATGGTAGGTGGGCGTGGCGCCCATGCCGTACTGCTTGGTGATGCCATTGCCATCACCGAGCGCGCCGTGACAGGCCGCGCAGTAGATCGCGTACTTCTTCTGACCTTGGCGCAGAAACTGGGCCGAGATCTCCAGGCCGGCGGGATAACCACGGGCGTAGCTACCATCCGCGGCGGTGCCGCGGTAGAGGTGATCGTCGGCGGCCAGAAACTTCGGCTCCTGGGCGATCTCGCTGCGTCCATAGGCGACGACCCCGGCCGGCGGGCGACGGTCCGCCTGGCGATCGGCGAAAAAGGCCGAAGCACCTTGGGCCTTGTACTTCGGCTGGTGGTCCATGTCGGGGAAGATCTCAAGCGGCGGCTTGGTGAACTCCGTCCCGCGAAAACCGAGCACCGAAACCGCGGCGACGACGACGAAAAGAAGGGTGAGATAGGCGTAGCGCATGGTCTTTTCTCAGGCCTCCAATTCGGTGATTTGCTTCGCGCCGGCCTCGGTCAGGAGGGCGCGTACGCGCGTGGCGTCGAAGCGCGGGTCCCGGGCCTCGATCACGACATAAAAAGCGTCGTCGAGACCGCGTACGATCTCGGGCGACTTCAGCACCGGGTGATAGTGCTGGGGCAAAAGATTCATGATGAACATGCCGGCGATGGTCGCGAAGGCGGTGAACAGAATCGTCAGCTCGTAGGCGATGGGGAAGGCGAAGAGCGGGCTGAAGTAGGGCTTGCCACCGACGATCAGCGGGTAGTCGAAGGCTCCGGTAAACCAGATCATCGACATGCCGGTGGTGAAACCGGCGAGGCCGCCGAGGAGGGAGAACTTGGGCACGTGGGAACGGCGCAGGCCCATCGCTCCGTCCAGGCCGTGGACGGGGAAGGGGGTGATGCAGTCCCAGTTTTTATAGCCGGCGTCGCGCACCTGCTGCGCCGCGTGGTAGATTTCCGGCGCGGTGTCGAAGCGGGCGAGCAGGCCGAAGAGAGAGGCAGCCATGGTCGTGGTCGTGGAAGGGGGATGAACTCAGTGCTTGTCGTGGCCGCCGTGGGCGTCGGCCTGCGGCATGACCGCCTTGATCTCGGCCATCGGCATGATGGGGAGGAAGCGGATGAAGAGGAGGAAGAGGACACCGAAGACTCCGAAGGTGCCGAAGTAGGTCATGATATCCACGACCGTCGGGCTGTAGTATCCCCAGGAGCTGGGCAGGAAGTCGCGGGCCAGCGAGGTGACGGTGATCACGAAGCGCTCAAACCACATGCCAACGTTGACGAAAATCGACAACACCCAGACCATGGCGAGGTTCTGACGGACTTTCTTGAACCAGAAGAACTGGGGCGTGATCACGTTGCACGCGATCATGATCCAGTAGGCCCAGGCGTAGTGACCGAAGGCGCGGTTGATGAAGGCGAAGCCTTCGTAGGGGTTCGCACCGTACCAGGCGATGAAGAACTCCATGCCGTAGGCGTAACCGACGATGGTGCCGGTCGCCAAAACGATCTTACACATGCAGTCGACGTGGTACTGCGTGATCAGATCCTCGAGCCGGAAGATGGCCCGGAGCGGGAGCATGAGGGTGAGCACCATGCCGAAGCCGGAGAAGATCGCGCCGGCGACGAAGTAGGGAGGGAAGATCGTAGTGTGCCAGCCGGGGAGGAGCGAAACGGCGAAGTCGAAGGACACGATGGTGTGCACCGAGAGCACCAGCGGCGTCGAGACGCCGGCGAGGATCAGGTACGCCATCTCGTAGTTGCTCCAGTGACGGTTGCTGCCCCGCCAGCCCATCGCGAAGAAGCCGTAGAGGGCGGACTTGAGTTTGTTGCCCTTGGCGTAGAAGCGGTCGCGCAGGATCGC
The DNA here is from genome assembly GCA_044371245.1 of Opitutaceae bacterium. Lineage (GTDB taxonomy): Bacteria > Verrucomicrobiota > Verrucomicrobiia > Opitutales > Opitutaceae > IMCC26134_A. The sequence goes on along the minus strand of JBILUB010000010.1, from coordinate 10,081 downwards.
GAGGTCGGGGATGAGGCCGACGTACCAGAAGAGCACCGAGACGGTGCCGTAGGTGGACACGGCGAACACGTCCCACTCGAGGGGCGAGCGGAAGTTGGGCCAGATGGCGTTGGAGTTCGGGAAGGGGAAAAGGTAGCCGGGGAGGACGGCGAACCAGACGCGGCCGACGTGAAAGACCGGGAAGATGCCGGCGCAAACGACGGCGAAGATCGTCATGGCCTCGGCCGCGCGGTTGATCGACGTGCGCCATTTCTGGCGCAACAGACAGAGGATGGCCGAGATGAGGGTGCCGGCGTGGCCGATGCCGATCCAGAACACGAAGTTCACGATCGCCCAGCCCCAATTGACCGGGTTGGCCAGGCCCCACACGCCCGCGCCGGAGGTCACGAGGTAGATCAGGTTGCCGATGGTGAAGGTCGCGAGAAAGGCCGAGACCGAGAACATGATCCACCACCACTTCGGGGTCTTGCCCTCGATGATGCCGCAGATCTTTTCGGTGACCCAGTTGAGACTGCGATTGTTCTCGACGAGAGTCGCCCGCGGGAGCGGGGTCGGCTGGACCTCGGCGAGAATCGCCGGGGCGGGATGATCGGAATGAGCGTGAGCCATTAGCTGTTACCTCCGAACAGGATTTTGCCGAGGGAGGCGTGCGGCTTTTGTTCTGAATGCGTGACCGGAGTGGCGTGGGAATCGGCGGCCGGGCCGGTGTGCTCGGGGCTGCCGTGACCGTGTGTGCCGTGGTTCATCCCGGGCGGGTAGTTCTTCCGCTTGTACTCTTCGCGGCTGAGCGGGAGCGAAGCGTAGTCGGGCATCTCGGGATTGGGATTACGCACCTTGCCGAGGTAGGTGGTGCGGGGGCGGATGTTGAGATAGCCGAGGAGTTGGTAGTCCTGCTCCAGGGCCTTGAGCTGGGAGACGCGGCTGGCGGGATCCTTGAGGTTGCCGAAGACGATGGCCTCGGCCGGGCAGGCCTGGGCGCAGGCGACGGTGAAGGCGCCGTCGGGGACGACCACGTTGGCCGAGGCTCCGGCTTTAACCTTCTGCGCGATCTTGGCTTGTTGGATACGTTGCACGCAATAGGTGCACTTCTCCATCACGCCGCGCATGCGCACGGTGACGTCCGGGTTCTTCACCATCTTGACCAGCTCCGGCATGCCACTCTTGGCGAGCGGGCCCATGTAGAGCTGGTCCAGCTGGCGCTGGTTGTAATCGAAGAAGTTAAAGCGGCGCACCTTGTAGGGGCAGTTGTTCGCGCAGTAGCGGGTGCCGATGCAGCGATTGTAGGCCATGGTGTTGAGGCCTTCCTGATCGTGCACGGTGGCATTGACCGGACACACGGTCTCGCAGGGCGCGAGTTCGCAGTGCTGACAGGCCATCGGCTGGAGGGATACCTGCGGGTCCTCGGGCAGCGCGGCATTTCCGGGTCCGCCGAACGCGCCGGGCTCGATCTTGCCGTCGGAGTAGTAGCGATCGAGCCGGATCCAGTGCATCTCGCGACCGCGCAGGACCTGGTCCTTGCCGACGATCGGGATGTTGTTCTCCGCCTGGCAAGCGATGACACAGGCGTTGCACCCGATGCAGGTGTTGAGGTCGATCGACATCGCCCATTGATGCACGCCGTCGAAATCGGGCGTTTCCATCATCGAGCCTCCACGCGGCGTGGTGGTGGCGCGGACCGCGTTGATCTTGGCGCGTTCATCGCGCGAGAGCTTGGCGAACTCGGCCGGGGTCAGGTCGCCATAAACGGGGGGCGAGTGCGCCTCCATGCCCATTTCGGTGACAAAGGCCGGGTTGGCCTGAAACTCGTCAAGGTTGGCCTCACGCACGATGTCGCGGCCTTCCATCGACCAATGTTCCTGGGTGTTGGCCAGCAGGGCGAATTCACCGGGGACCACGGTCAGCTTGGCGCCGTTGGCGAAGCCGAGGCCGTCGGAGCTGCGAATGGCGTAAGCGTTGGCGCCCACGCCGCTGCCCACCCGCCCGGTGACGCTGCGGCCGTAGCCGAGGGCGATCGCGACGGTGTAGTTGGAGAGGCCGGGCTGGATATGGATCGGCGCACGCAGGCTGCGGCCATTGACCGTGAGCTCTCCGATGAAGGCGTGCTCCTTGCCGGCGACGAATTTCCCAAACTCTTTGCGAGCGACCTGAATCATCGAGCCTTCGGGCTCGATCCCGAGCTCCTTCGCCAAGCGGGGAGACACGAGGATCGCGTTGTCCCAGGAGATCTTGGTGATGGGGTCGGGGCACTCCTGGAGCCAGCCGTTGTTGGCGTAGCGACCGTCGTCCATCTTGGTGTCGACGGTGAAGCGCACTTCGAGAGCCTCGGAGCCGACCGCGGCGGGGCGGTGCGAGCCACGGAGGAAACGGCCCATCCCGGCGGCGTCGATCGCGACGGCGACCACGGGATAAGCGGAGCCGGCGAGCAGGCCATCATGCAGGAACTTGCGGAAACTCTTCTCCGCTTCGCCAGCCGAGGATGCGGCCGGGGACGAGTGGGTGCGGTAGACGAGGCTGTAGGAGTCGGGCTGGGTCTCGCCCAGGATTCGAGCCAGGATTTCGATCTCGGTATATCCGCCGAAGAGCGGCTGGATCATGGGCTGGACCGGGACGATGGTGCCGTCGTAGGTGCGGGCGTCCCCCCAAGACTCAAGGAAATGGGTGGCGGCGATGTGCGCGCCTTGGCGGGCGGCCGTGGAGGTCTCGTCGACGTGATAGCCGAGGCGGACGACCTGCCCGGCGCGGGCGAGGGCGGAGGCAAAATCGAGATCGACCGGGGCGTTGTAGACGGGATTACCGCCGAGGACGACGAGGGTTTTGACCGCACCGGCATTCAAGGCCTTGACCAGATCGGCCAGGGTCGAGGCGGGGGAGGTCGGGAGCGCGACAAAGTCGACCGTGCGGCCCACCGCGCCGAGGGCGACGTTGAGCGCATGCACGATGGCGTGCACTTCCGCAGGCAAGTGCGAGCCGGCGACGATCAGGCTGGAGCCCTTGTGCGCCAGAAGATCGGCGGCGCAGGCCGCGAGCCACTTCTGCTGCTCGGGGAAGGAGAGCCCGGCGCTCAATTCGGCCAGATCGGTCGAGCCGGTGACGGCGCCGTGCAGCGCGGCGGCGAAGCCGAGCAGGTGGCTGCTGGCCAGGCGGAGGCGGTGATCCGCCATCGAGCCGGTGAGGGTGAAGGTGCTCTCGACCGAGTAGAGACGATTGATGTCGGCGTCCTTGCCATGAGCTCGGCGACCCTTGGCAAAATCGCGGGTGTAGCCGATGGAGCCGGCCTCGGTGGAGAAGAAGTCGGCGTCGAGCGCGACGATACGCTTCGCCTCGGCGAAACGATAGATCGGCTTTACCTCGCGGCCGAAGGCGGCGCGGGCGGCGGCGAGCGGCGCCTCCTCGAGCACGGCGTCGTACTCGGCCCAGACGGCCTCGGGGAGTTCGCTCTTCAACTGGGCGACGAGGCGAGCCCGGGTGGGCGAACCGGAGCTCTCGGCCAGGAAGGCGAGGCCGGCGCCGCGGCTGCTGCGGGCCTCGGTGCCGATGGCGGCGAGCAGGTCCTGGATCTGGGCGGCCGTGGCGGCCGAGCCCTTGAGCGTGTGCGTGGTCGCGCGGTCGGGATCGTAGAGGTCGAGGACGGCGGCCTGCACGAAGGCGTTGGTCGCGCCGCCGAAGGGAGCATAGCTCGGGTTACCCTCGAGCTTGGTGGGCCGCCCTTGGTGGGTTTCGGCGAGGACCGGGACCGCATTGCGCCGGACCGGAACGGACGAAGCGTAGTAGAGGGGCAGCCCGGGGATGATGTGCTCGACGGATTTGCCGTAGGGCAAAATCAGCTTCTCCGGACGCCGACACCCACTGGCCAGACCCACGCCCCCGAGGGCGAAGGAGGCGGCCATGAGCTTGAAGAAGCGCCGGCGGTCGACACCGCCGAGGTTGTCCGCGCCATCGGGAAACTCGCGGGCCATCTGCTCCTGGAAGCCGGGCGTCTCGGCGAGTTCATCAAGGCTGCGCCAGTAGCGGGGGCCGGTGAGGGCGCCATCCTGGTTCGCTGCGGGCGCGGAGTGGTCAAATTTGCGTTTCATTCTGCGTCGTGTCGGTCGGTCGGCGGATCAGCGGTGGCAGCCCGAGCAGCTCTGGGGCGGCTGGACGTTCCAGTCGTGGACAAATTTCTTGCCCTGTTCGAGTTGGCCGGCGGCGCCGCCGGGGTGTTTCCAGTCCAAGTTGGTCACGAGGGCGGGGTCGCGCAGCGCCTTTTCGGGGGCGCGATGGCAGTCCAGACACCAGGCCATGGAGAGCGGCTTGGAGTGGTGGACGACTTCCATCTCGTTGATCTGGCCATGGCACTCGACGCAGGACACGCCGCGGGCGGCGTGGTTAAAATAGACGTAGTCCGGGACCTCGTGGATGTTGACCCACGGCACCGGCAGCCCCGACTCGTAGCTGGCGCGCACCGGGGCGAGCAGCGGACTGTCGGTCTTGATCTGGTTGTGGCAGTTCATGCACGTCTGCGCGGTCGGCACGTTCGAGTGGCCGGACTTCTCGACGTTGCTGTGGCAGTAGCGGCAGTCCATGCCCAGCTGCCCCGAGTGAAGGGCGTGACTAAAGGGCACGGGCTGCGTCGGGGCGTAGCCCACGCGGCTGTACTTCGGCGTCGCGTAGTAAGTCACTCCGGCGAGCACGACACCGGCGGTCAGTCCGATGAAGACGATGATCTGCAGCGGCAGTTTGTTGACCGACTTGGGAAAGAGCTTGGACATGGGTCGGGAAAAGGGCGGATCCGGACGCGGGAGAGGGCGACGCGGCGGTTAGAGGGAATCGACCGAGCGGGCGACCGCGCGGGGCTCGACCTTGACCACGACCTGCGTCGTCTCCCGGGACGACTCGTCGGAAACCGTTGCGGGGGAGGCCGGCTCATTCTTCGCGCGGAGGCGGGCGCCTCCCAGCAGGCCCAGGCCTGTCAGCCCGGCAAGGGCCTTGGCGAAGAAGGTCTTTCGCGTGTGATGGTTGCTCACGTTTTGTCGTTAATTGGTTAAAGTCGCCGCGCACCACAGATGCCGCGTATTCCAATGTAAAACAAAAACTCCAAGAGGCACCGTGGCTTGGGTACGGGTAGAAGCGGGACAAAAAATGCGTGCTCCGAGCCCTAATCCTCTCGGGAAAACCCCGCCGCGAGGGGGCCGGGATAAGTCCTAGAGGCGAGTGGTGCCCGCCACCAGGTCGGCCGCCCGGGAGCCCAGCGCCGCCGCGATCGCGGTCCGATCGGAGAGGTGATCGCGGATGACGTTCACCAGCGCGCTGCCGACCACCACGCCGTCCGCCTCGCGAGCTACCTGCGCCACATGCGCCCGGGTGCCGATGCCGAAGCCCACGACCACCGGCAGCGTGGTGTGGGCCCGGATCGCCGCCACCGCCTCGGGGATGCCCGAGGCCACCGCGTCGCGCACTCCCGTGACGCCTTCGCGCGAGACGTAGTAAATAAAGCCGGTCGCGGCGGCGGCGATCTTTCCCAGCCGCTCCGGCGGGGTCGTGGGTGCGACGATGTAGACCGACTTCAAATCCTCCCGGGCGCAGGCCGCCGCCACATCGGCCGACTCCTCCGGCGGCAGGTCCAGCACCAAGATGCCGTCCAGCCCCGCGGCCTTGGCCTCGCGCACGTAGCGTTCGGTGCCGTTCGAAAAGACGAGGTTGTAGTAGGTGTAGAACACGAGCGGCGCTTCCGGAAACTCGGCCCGCAGCGCGCGGACCAGCTCGTTGACCCGCCCCATGGTCATGCCGCCCTCGAGCGCACGCTGCGCGGCGAGCTGGTTGGTCAGGCCGTCGGCGAGCGGATCGGAGAAAGGCACGCCCAGTTCAAGGATGTCCACCCCCGCGCGCAGCAGGGCCCGGCAGGCGTCGAGCGACGTGGCGAAGTCCGGATCACCCGCGCACAGGTAGGCGACAAAAGCGGCGCGGTTCTGGGCGCGGGCACGGGCAAAAGCTTGGGCGATACGATCCATAAAGGGCGCATCGACGCGCAAAGGCTCCCGCCGCGCAACGGGTTTTTCCGCCCGCCGGCGCCCACCGTCCAAAAGCTCGCCACCCGCCGCCGCCCACGGCTTGGTCGGGCGCAGCATGCTCGCCTGCCGCTCGCTCGACGTCCTGCCCCGCCCCGGCGCCGCCCCCTTGGTGCGCTCCGCCGACGCCGCCTTCGCCCCGGGGCGGCTCCACGCCCTGATCGGCCCCTCGGGCTGCGGCAAGACCACCCTCCTGAAAGGTCTGCTCGGCATCCTCCCGGTTCGGGGCGATGTGCTTTTGCGGGGAGCGCCGGTCACGGACCGGGAGACCCTGCTCCGGGAGGTGGCCTTCGCCCCGCAGTTCAGCATCGCCCACGGCAAGCTCACCGTGGCCGAGGCCCTCGCCTCGGCCCTCCGGCTGTAGCGAAAAAACCACGACGCCGCGCTGCTCGCCGCGCGGCTCCCCGCCCTCCTCGGCTTGGTCGGCCTGACCGAGCGCGCCGACACCCCGGTGGAGAAGCTCTCCGGCGGCCAGCTCCGCCGCCTCGGACTGGCGCTCGAGCTCGCCACCGAGCCCGCCTGCCTGCTCTGCGACGAGGTCACCAGCGGCCTCGATCCGCGCAGCGAGGACCAGATCCTCGCCGTGCTCCGCCGGCTGGTCGAGGAGCAGGAGCGGACCGTCCTCTGCGTCATCCACAACCTCGCGAAGCTCGACCAGTTCGACACCATCACGGTGGTCTACGAGGGCGCGGTCGTTTTCCAGGGCAGCCACCCGGAGCTGCTCGCCCATTTCGAGGTGATCGACGCGCTCACCCTGTACGACCGCCTCGCCAGCCAGCCGGTCGAGACCTGGCTCTCGCGGCGCGTCGGGCCGGCCGGCCCCGCCCCCGGCGCCGCACCGCTCGCCTACCCCGCCCCGCACCCGCTCGATCGCCCCGGCCTCGGCTCGCAGATCGCCACGCTGCTCGCCCGGCGCTGGCGACTCTTCACCCGCGATCGCGGCACGCTCGCTCTCACCGCGGCCATCACCTTCGGCTTTCCCTGCCTGGTGGTGATCTTCGCTCTGGGCGGCTTGCCCCAGCTGCGCGGGCTCGAGCTGCAGCCCAGCGGCGGTGTGTTGGAGTCGCTGCAGGCCCGGGCCGAGTTTCGGCGCGACGCGGCCGACACCGCGACCCTCGTTTCCGGACTCATTCTTTTCCAAGTGATCCTGCTTTGCCTCATGGGCAGCAACAACGGCGCCCGCGAGATCGCCGCCGAGCGCGCCCTGTACGAGAAGGAGCGCATGGCGGGACTCCGCCCCGCCGCCTACGCCGGCGCCAAACTGCTCTGGGTCGCGCTGCTCGGCGCCGCCCAGGGAGTGTGGATGACCGTCTTTGTGAAGCTCCTCTGCGCCTTTCCCGGCGCCTGGGGCCCGCAGGTGGCCGTGCTCGCCGGGGTCGGCGCCTCGATGAGCGTCGTCTGCCTCGGCCTCTCCGCGCTGCTCAACTCGCCCGAGCGCGCCTCGCTGCTCTCCATCTATCTTGTCGGTTTCCAACTCCCGCTCTCCGGCGTGGTCCTGGCGCTGCCCGAGGCGCTGGTGTGGACGGTGCGTCCCTTCATCGCCACCTACTGGGGCTGGTCGGGCTATCTCACCTCCATGCGCGACTCCCGCTTCTACGACGCGGTCGTGCTGCTCGACCCCGGCTGGCTGGCCTCCGCCCCGATCGCGCTGGGCGTGCTCGGCGTTCACGCCCTGGCCGGAGCCGCGCTCGTCGTGCACGGCACCCGTGGGCAGCGTTGGCCCTGAGTCCCCCGGGATGGCGGTGCCCCCGAGGCTCAGCCTTTCTCCTTTAACCTTCGCTCCAGGGCCGCCAGGGAGTCCTGCACCGCGACGAACTGCGTGCGCAGAGCGGCCACGTCGTCACCCGGGGTCGTGCGTCCGCTTTTGGCCAGATGTCGCTCCCGCTCCTCCTCGGCCATCTCCTGCCGCGCCTCATCCATGCCGCTCACGATCACTCCGATGAACAGATTCAGGATGATCATCGTGCCCAGCAGAATGAAGCTGAGGAAGTAAGTGACCGGCACCAGACGGCTCGGATAGGCCTCGAACTGCGCGAACATCAGATCGACCCAGCCTTCCATCGTCACCACCTGGAACAGCGTGAGCGCCGCGCTCGCGAGGTTCCCGAAATGAGCCGGATCCCCCGCGGAGAACAAGGCCACGCCGCCCACCGCGTAGACGTAGAACAACAGACTGAGCAACAACGCCACGTAGCTCATCGAGGGCAGGCTCTTGATCAGGGCCCCGACCAGCAGCTGCAACCTCGGCACCGCCGTCACCAGGCGCAGCACGCGCAGCACCCGGACCAGACGCAGCACCGCCGCGAACTCGGTGTTAAAAGGCAGCAGACACACCCCCACGATCACGGCGTCGAAACAGTTCCACGGATCGCGGAAAAACCGCCACGGCGCGCGCCCGTGCGCGCAAATCCGCAGCGTCAGCTCGACCACGAAAAGCGCCAAAACCACCCGATCGAGCAGGTGAAAGACCGCCCCCTGCGCCTCGATCCACGGCCGATGGGTTTCGGCCCCGACCAGCAGCCCGGCGAAAAAGATCAACGCGATCACCGCGCGCTGAAACCACGCGGCCCCCGTCGTGCGCGCACACCAGCCGGCAAAGCTTTCACCCCAGCCCCCGCGAGGGCCTCCCGCGCCCGCACCTCGCCCGCCATCCCTCGACAAGTCTTGTTGCATCCGCCGCAGGCCATGCGCCCCATCCGTGCTGTCAACCCCGGCGCGAGACCACCCGGTCGCGCCCGGGTTTGCGGTTGCCCCGCTCCCCGCGCCGCCAAGAAAGTCTCCCCCGCCCTATGCCCAGTCCCGCCCCGTCCGCGCTCCCTCGTCCGCTTCTGCTCGGCTGCGCCGTCCTGTCGCTTGTGGTCGGCGGCTGCGGACGGAGCGGCGGCGAGGCCTTCCCCGTCCCCGTCTATCTCGAGGCCCCGGATAATCTGCTGGGCAACCGCTACAGCCTCGACGCCGAGATCGACTCCCAGCTCCGCTGGCAGGAAGGCGTCGGACGACTCGTCGCGGTGCGCCCGCTCGAGGGCGATTCCTCCGCCCGCCTGCCCCTCTTCGTCGCCGACTCGCTCCAATCCAACCTCATGGTCGCGCAGCGCTATCGTTTCGAAATCAGCGTCGGCCGCGGCGGCCTGCTCACCGTCGTCGCACTGCGCAAACTCTGAGCCCCGCCGACCACCATGCGCTCCCCTCTTTCCCTCGGTCTCGTCGCGCTCCTCTCCGGAGCGGCGCTCTCCGCCCAGACTTCCCCCGCGGTTCCGCCGGGTCCCGGTGGCCTGCCGCGCACGAACTTCCCCGCCCTGCCCGGCTCGCCCGCCGAACCCGGGGCCGCCCCCACGGGAGTCACCAGCCTCGAGAGCAACACCCTGCTCCAGATCATCGACCAGGCCTTCGACACCGACTCCGACGCCTTCAACCCCGAGGACGGCACCCTCTCCTACAAGGGCCACACCTACAATCTCGGGCAGATGCGCGCCTTTCGCGCCCGCTTCGAGCGCTACCTCGCCCAGCCCGCCTCGGTCGACAACGACGTCTACCGCGCCCTCCTCGACGAGGTCTTTTCCCTGCTCTCCACCCGCTCCGGCGAAGCCTCGGCCGAAAACATCCGCAAAGCCTGGCAACTGCTCTACCGCGCGAGCACCTTCGAGGCCGACGGCGGCGCCTCCCTCTCCGTCGCCAACCAAGTCTTCAACGCCTGGCGCATCCGGGACGAACGCGACGCCCTCGCCGTCACCTCGTCCGAGCTCGAGCGCATCCGCCGCCAGCAACGCCTCGCCGTCGCCTACGCCGGCGACACCATGGCCCGCGAGGGCAGCGCCAACGCCACCGACCTCGTCGATCAAGCCGGCGCCCAGGCCGGCCAGGCCGCGCCCTCCGTCACGGTCAACTCCGGGGAAAACTCCGGCCAGGGCACACCCCGCGGCGGCGCCGGCCGCCCTCCGTCCTCGGGCGGCGGCAGCGGCGCTCCCGAGACCCGCGACGCCACCAGCCAGGGCGTCGTCTCCCAAGCCTTTCGCGCTCGCGAGCTCGCCGAGACCGAG
>JBILUB010000181.1:0-5504 GCA_044371245.1 Opitutaceae bacterium | reverse complement strand
AGGGGGGCGTCGGTGTCGGGTTTGCGCCGGAGGGCGAGGAGGGCGCGTTGGTAGAAGTAGCGGATGAGGGTGGTGCCGTGGTGCTGCTGGATGACGTCGATGACGGGGCGGGGGAGTTTGTGGCGGAGGGCGAGGTCGACGCCGTCTTTGACGTGGGCTTTGATGATGAGGGCGGAGAGGGAGGGGTTGGCGTCGTCGTGGGGGTTGTCGCCGCTCATCTGGTTTTCGGTGAAGTAGTGGGGTTTGGCGGTTTTGCCGATGTCGTGAAACAGGGCGCAGACGCGGGCGAGCAGGGGGTTGGCGCCGATGGCGGCGGCGGCGTTTTCGGCGAGCTGGGCGACGACGAGGGAGTGGTGGTAGGTGCCGGGCGCCTCCATCTGCATGAGGCGGAGGAGGGGGTGGTTGTAGTCGGTGAGCTCGAGGAGGGTGATGTCGGTGGTGCGTTTGAAGAGGTTTTCGAGGAGGGGCAGCAGGCCGACGATGAGGACGCCGCAGAGGAGGGAGGCGGCGAGGCCGGCGATCATCTGTTTGAGGACGGCGAGCGGGGGGAGGCGGTCGGCGAAGCCGAGGAGGGCGACGCCGGCGGCGAGGGTGAGGCCGGCGTGGAGCGAGGCGCGGAGGATGCGGTTGCGCCGGCGGGTTTGGTTGACGCCCTGGATGGCGACGAGGGTGGCGAGGAATTCGAGGACGAGCAGGTCGAGGCGGCCGCCCCAGATAACGGCGGTGAAGATCGAGAGGAAGAGCGCCATGAAGATGGCGGAGCCGGCGTCGATGAGGAGGGCGACGAGGACGGGCGCGATGAGGACGGGGGCGATGTAGGGGAGGAGGGAGGCGGCGGAGGAGTTGCCGAGAAAGAAGTCGAGGGCGCCGAGGGAGTAGGTGAGGCGGACGAGGGCGAGGTTGACGAGGGTGACGAGGGCGAGGAGGGCGAGGCGGGAGTTGGACTGGAGGGTCTCGGGGTCCTCGAGGCGGATGTAGATGAGGGAGGCGGCGAGCATCGCGAGGACGAGGAGGATGCGGCCGGCGAGGCGGGTGGCCTCCTCGATGGGCATGGTGGCCTGGGCGAGGGCGCGGCGGTGGGCCTCGAGCATCTCGAACTGCTCGTCGGTGACGCGGGTGTCGGGCTCGATGATGGACTGGCCGCGCTCGACGCGGATGACGACGGGGGCGAGGTCGCCGACGGCCTCGGCCTCGCGGGCGAGGGTGGCTTCGCGGTCGAAAACGAGGTTGGGCATGACGCCGTCGCGGAAGATGCGATAGAGGGCGGCGGCGCGGTCGCGGTCGGGCTCGTCGGCGGCGAGGTTTACCCGGAGGTAGGTGAGGGCTTCCTCGATGGTGTCGACGGGGCGGGTGGCGACGCTGCCGTCGGGGCGGAGGACCTGGAGGAGGCGGAGAAACTCGCCGGAGCGGGGGCGGCCGAGGTCTTCGGGGTCGGTGATGCCCTGGGTGTGGATGGCGCGGAGGATGCCGAGGCCGATCTCGAGGTGGCGGAGGGCGTCGGGGCCGGCGAGGAGGGCGAGGTCGTCGGGGGCGACGCGGTAGGGAGGATCGCCGCGCGCGTTGTGCAGGGCGGCGTTTTCGGCGAGGAAGAAGGCGTGGCGGGCGGGGTCGAGATCGGGGAGGGGCGCGAGGGAGGCGAGGAGCTCGGCGAGGTCGCGTTCGAAGCGGCGGAGGGGTTTTTCGTCGATGCGGAAGACGGGGGGGACGCGCTCGGCCAGACGGGCGCGGGCGGCCTCGGTCTTCAGCGCGCTTTCGTAGGCGAAGGGGACGGAGGCGACGATGCGGACGGAGGAGAGCTGGTTGGGGAGGACGGGGAGGTTGCGATTGGTGACGCCGACGAAGGAGATGAGGACGATGGCGACCACGGTGGCGACGAAGAGCGCGACGGCGGCGATGCGCGAGGTGTCGAGGGTGGTGGCGAGGTCGCGGCCGGAGGCGGTGGTGGCGGTGCGGCGGCGGGCGGGCGCGGAGGGGAGGGCGCTCGCGGCCCAGGCGGCGCGGAGCCGGGCGAAAAACTTTGGAAGGGAGGGCAAGGTCGGGGGAGGGGCGCGTTTCAGGCGGGCTCGGTGTGGATCGGGTTTTGGTAGCGCTCGTAGGCTTCGATGATTTTGAGGACGAGCGGGTGGCGGACGACGTCGGCTCCGCTGAACTGGTGGAACTCGATGCCGGGGATGTCGCGGAGGATGCGCCCGACCTCGAGCAGGCCGGACTGTTTGGCGCGGGGGAGGTCGATCTGGGTGATGTCGCCGGTGACGACCATGCGGGAGTCTTCGCCGAGGCGGGTGAGGAACATCATCATCTGCTCGGGGGTGGTGTTTTGCGCTTCGTCGAGGACGATGAAGCTGCGGCTGAGGGTGCGTCCGCGCATGTAGGCGAGGGGGGCGATCTCGATGATGCCTTTCTCGGTGAGCTTGGCGACGTCGCCGGCGTCGAGCATGTCGCCCATGGCGTCGTAGAGCGGGCGGAGGTAGGGCAGGATTTTTTCCCGCAGGTCGCCGGGGAGAAAGCCGAGGGCCTCGCCGGCCTCGACGGCGGGGCGGGTGAGGATGATGCGCTCCACCTGGTTTTTGAGGAGGGCGTTGATGGCGGCGGCCATCGCGAGGTAGGTCTTGCCGGTGCCGGCGGGGCCGATGCCAAAGACGAGGGGGTGGCGGAGGATGGCCTGGAGGTAGAGTTTTTGGCCGAGGGTTTTCGGCACGATGGTTTTTCGCTGGGTCTGGACGACGACGGGGCGGGTGAAGAGCTCGCGGAGCTGCTCGGTCTCGCCGCGGGCGACGCCTTCGGCGAAGCGGTGGAAGTCGGGGGTGCGGATGACGAGGCCGAGGGTCCGGGCTTCGTTGAGCAGGTTGAAGAGGGCCTCGCCGGCGGCGATGGCGGCGGGCTCGCCCTCGAGGCGGAGCCAGTCGTCGCGGGAGACGATGCCGAGGTGGAGGAGGCGCTCGGCGTGGGCGAGGTTCTCGGGCTGGCCGGCGTAGAGTTGGCTGAGGTGGCGGGCGGTGGGGAAGTGAAGGGTGGTGGACGCCATGGATGCGGTCGGTGGGCGGACGAGGTTGGCGGGGAGGGGGCCGGCGGGCGGCCCCGCTCAGGTCGCCTGGCTGAGTCTGGCCGCTTCGGCGGAGAGTTTTTCCCAAGTCTCGATCAGGGCCTGGGGGAGGATGCGGGTCTGCCCGAGGACGGGCATGAAGTTGTTGTCCCCCTGCCAGCGGGGGACGATGTGGCCGTGGAGGTGTTCGATGCTGCCGCCGGCGGGGCGCCCGAGGTTGAAGCCGATGTTGAAGGCGTCGGGACGGTGGGTGGCGCGGAGGAGTTTCTGGGCGAAGACGAGCAGCCCCATGAGGTCGGCTTGTTCGGCGAGGTCGAGGTCGGCGAGGTCGCTCACTTCGCGGTAGGGGATGGCGAGCAGGTGGCCGGGGTTGTAGGGGAAGCGGTTCAGCATGAGATAACCCAGGGCGCTGCGGTGCACGATGAGGGCCTCGCGGTCATCACCGAGCGCGGGCAACTCGGAGAAGAGGCGTTTGGAGGCGGGTGCGCGCGGGGTCTCGATGTATTCCATGCGCCAGTAGGGATGGAGCTGCGACATGGGAACGGGGCGGCGGCGGGGACGGGTGGGCGAGGCGGAAAGGGTGCAGCGAAAGGCCGGTGGGCGGGCTTGTCAAAGCGTGGGGCGGCGGGGCCGGGGTGCTGCGAGGGGGAAGAGAAATCGGGCGTTGAGGAGCGGAGGGAGCGGCGCCAAGTTGGGCGGTTTCTCCACGTTAAACCTTGGATCAATTTCTCACAATCATGCTTCAGCAGGCAGTCGGTCAGCGGCGTCGGGTGGTGGTAACGGGGCTGGGGGCGGTCACTCCGCTCGGTCTCACGGCGGCGGAGAATCGGGAGGCTTTGAGGACGGGACGTTCGGGGATCGGCCCGATCACCCGTTTCGACGCGGCGCTGTGCGGGGTGAAGATCGCCGGGGAGGTGCGGGGCTTGGAGGCGACGGCGCCGTTCGCGACGCCGCTACGGCCGCGGGGCGCGGGAGGCGAGGCGTTGACGGCGGCGTTTTCGCCGAAGGATTTGAAGAAGTTTGGCCGCTTCACGCATCTGGGGGCGGTGGCGGCCGCGGAGGCGTATGCGGATTCGGGTTTGGACGCGTGGCGCGACCGTCTCGATCCGACGCGCTTGGGAGTGAATCTCGGGGTCGGTTTGGGCGGCTTGCCGGAGATCGAGGCGATGCAGGAGACGTGGAAGACGGGTGGATTTCGCAAGATCTCGCCGTTTTTCATCATCCAGATCGCACCCAATCTCCTGGCCGGCCAGGTGAGTCTGGCCTTGAATTTTCAGGGGCCGAACTACGCGGTGGCGTCGGCGTGCGCGACGAGCGGTCACGCGCTCGGGGAGGCTGCGGCGCTGATCGCGCGGGGGCAGGCCGAGGTGATGCTGGCCGGCGGGGCGGAGAGCACGGTGACGCCGCTGGCGATCGGTGCGTTCGCGCAGATGCGCGCGCTGTCGACACGGAACGAGGATCCGGCGGCGGCCTCGCGGCCTTACGACGCGGATCGGGACGGTTTTGTGCTGAGCGAGGGCGCGGTGGTTTTTGTGCTGGAGGAGCGGGAGCACGCGCTGGCGCGGGGGGCGACTATCCACGCGGAGTTGGCGGGTTATGGGGCCTCGGCCGACGCCTACCATCTCTCCTCGCTCGCTCCGGGAGCGGAGGGCTCGGCGAGGGCGATGCGGGCGGCCTTGGCCGACGCGGGACTCGCGCCCGAGACGGTGGACTACGTCTCGGCGCACGCCACGTCCACGCCGGCCGGGGACGGGGAGGAGGCGGCGGCGATCGCGTCGGTGTTCGCGACGAGCAAGGCGCGACTGCATGTGAGCGGGGTAAAGTCGATGACCGGGCATCTGCTGGGAGCGGCCGGTGCGATGGGGGCCTTCGCCGCGGTGCAGGCCATCCGGGAAGGCTTCGTGCCGCCGACGATCAATCTGGAGAGGATCGACCCGGTGGTGGAGGCGCTCGGGCTAAATCTCACGCCGGGCGTGGCGGTGGAGAAGCCGGTCCGGGCGGCGCTGGCCAACAGTTTTGGCTTCGGCGGAACGAATTGTTCGTTGGTGTTCACCGCGCCGTGAGTGAAGCGGGGTGCCGCCCGAGCTTGAGCTTTGGGGCAAATGGCGCCCTGTAGTGTCCTCTCCCCGATGAAGGAACTCTGGAGCAAGTTTACCGCCGCGGTGCCGATGCCTCTTGCCGGAGCGTTGTTGGTCGCGACCGCGTTTTGGGGATTTATTTGCTGGGATCAGTCGCATTGGTGGAGGACGAAGGAGGACTACGGCTTCGGCTGGTTGGTGCCGGCGTTTGTGGCGTATGTGCTGCACGATCGCTGGTCGCGGATCGGAGCGGCGGCGGCGCACTGCGCGGCGCCGGGAAGTCCGCGTGCGGCGGGAATGTCGGGCGGCTTGCTGGGCTGGCTGGCGGGCGGATCGCTGGTGGCCGGGGCGGCGCTTTTCGCGGTGGGGGCTTTCTATCGGGC
>JBILUB010000013.1:0-17744 GCA_044371245.1 Opitutaceae bacterium | reverse complement strand
GTCGCGGATCACGATCCCGTGCGGATAGGTGCCATCCGCCTTTCCGTGGGCGGACAGGCGGACGTTGGCCCCGATCCGTGCGTTTTTATCGATGATCGAATGTTCGATCCGGCTGCCCGCCCCCACCCCGATGTGCGGCCGGCCCGCGGCCGCATTGGCCCGCAGCTCGTCCTCGCTCTCGTAAAGATCGGCACCCATCATGACCACGTCTTTCAAGGTCGACCCGGCACGTACGATGGAGCGGATGCCGAGGACACTGTGCGTGATCGAGCAGTCTTCGATGATCGAGCCATCGCCAAACACCGCGAAGTCGAAACTGCAGCGGTTGATTTTCGAGGGCGGCAGATAGCGGTCCTGGGTGTAGATCGGGGCGGCCGGGTCGTAAAAATTGAAGGGCGGCAGGGGCTGGGCGAGGGCGAGGTTCGCATCGAAAAAAGCCCGCACCGTCCCGATGTCCTCCCAGTAGCCCTCAAAAACATGAGCGAATAGCTTCTTCTTCCCGAGCAGCGAAGGGATGACCTCCTTGCCGAAATCCGTCATCGAGTTGTCGAGCGCGTCGGCCAGAGCCTTTCGGTTGAAAACGTAGATGCCCATCGACGCGAGGCAGTGCTTCTCACCGGTCGGATTGGCGAGTCTCGCCTGCAATTTCTCGCTGATCGCCAGCCCTTCGATCACCGCCGGATCCTTCGGCTTCTCCACGAACTCCGAGATCGCCAGATCGTCGCCCACCCGCATCAAACCCAAACCCTCGACCTTCGAGGCCGGGAAAGGGATCGCCGCGATCGTTACATCCGCCCCCGTGGCCACGTGCTGCTCGATGATCTGCCGAAAATCCATCCGGTAGAGCTGATCGCCCGAGAGGATGAGCACGAACTCATGGGGAAAGTTGCGGAAGTGTTGCAGATTCCTCCGCACCGCGTCGGCCGTGCCCTGATACCAGTCACTGGTCTTCTCGGTCTGCTCCGCGGAGAGGATATCGACAAAACCCCCGCCAAACGGATCAAAGTGAAACGTGTTCTGAATGTGGCGATGCAGCGAGGCGGTGTGGAACTGGGTGAGCAGAAAAATCCGATTTATGTCACTGTTGATACAGTTGCTGATCGGGATATCCACCAACCGATACTTGCCGGCCAGCGGCACCGCCGGCTTGCAACGCTCCATCGTCAAAGGGTGCAGACGCGTACCGCGTCCTCCGCCCATGATCACTGCCAGAACGTTCTTTTGAGGGGTCATCTTAAAGGTGGCCAATAGCCTTGCGGAGTCTTTGCGCCGACCCGTAGCTTCGCCAGCCAAAACCCTTAAAAAATTCATGTGCGGAATCGTAGGTTACGTCGGCCGGCAAAAAGCCGCCACCATCATGCTCGAAGGCTTAAAGCGCCTTGAATACAGGGGTTACGATTCCGCAGGACTCGCCGTGCTCCAGGAAGGTGCTGTCTCCTTGGTCAAGTCGGTGGGGCGCGTGGCCAACCTTGCCAAACTCGCCTCCGGCCGACGTTTGAGTGGCACGACGGGCATCTCCCACACCCGCTGGGCGACCCACGGCGGAGTCACCGATGCCAACGCCCATCCCCATCTCTCCAGCGATGGACAAGTGGTGCTGGTGCACAACGGCGTGATCGAAAACTACATCGCGATCAAAAAGTTCCTGCTGACGAAAGGCTACGTCTTCGCCTCCGAGACCGACACCGAGGTGCTGGCCAATCTCATCGCCTATCACCTTGCCAAGGAGCCGGTGGCCGTCGCCGGGGCGCCCGGCGCCCAGACCAACGGCGCCACCGACACGCCCTCCCGCTTCCTCGAGGCCGTGCGCAAGACCCTGCTCCACGTCGAAGGCACCTATGGCATCGCCGTCCTCTCCCCCGCGCACCCCGGCGAGCTCGTGGCCGCCCGCAAAGGCTCGCCCCTGATCCTCGGCGTCGGCGACCAGGAGCACCTTATCGCCTCCGACGTATCCGCCCTCGTCTCCCGCACCCAGAACGTCGTTTACCTCAAAGACGGCGAGCTGGTGCACCTAAACTCCGCCGGCTTCAGCCTGAGCACTCTCGACCTCTCCGATGTCGCCCCCGTGATCGACAAGGTCACCTGGGCGGTCGACGACGCCGAACTGGGCGATCACCCCCATTTCATGCTCAAGGAAATTTTCGAGCAGCCCCAGGCGCTCGAAAACGCGATGCGCGGCCGCTTCTCCGCCGACTCCTCGACCGCCAACTTCGGCGGGCTCAACCTCTCCCCCGCGGACTTCCGCCAGATCGATCGCCTCGTCTTCACCTCCTGCGGCACCGGCTGGCACGCCTGCCTCGTGGCGGAGCACCTGATCGAGCGCTACGCCCGCATCCCGGTGGAGGTCGACTATGCCTCCGAGTTTCGCTACCGAAACGCCCCCCTCGACCGCGACGCCCTCTTCTTCGTCATCTCCCAATCCGGTGAGACCATCGACACGCTCGCGGCCCTGCGCGAAGCCAAGCGCAAGGGCTACAAATGCATGGCCATCTGCAACGTCGTGGGCTCCACCATCGCCCGCGAGGCCGACGGCGGCATCTACCAGCACGCCGGGCCGGAGATCGGCGTCGCCTCGACCAAAGCCTTCACCAGCCAGCTCCTCATCTCCGCCATGTTCGCCCTCTACGTCGCGCGCATGCGCGACCTGAGTTTCGCCGACGGAGTCGCCTACGTCGCCGGTCTGAAGGCCGTGCCCGAGCTCGCCCGCCGCGTGCTGGAGCAGGCTCCGCGTATCCAGGAAATCGCTACTCGCTACGCCCGTTTCAACGATTTCCTTTTTCTGGGCCGCCTCGACCTCTTCCCCATCGCGCTGGAGGGCGCGCTGAAGCTGAAGGAGATCTCCTACATCCACGCCGAAGGCTACCCCGCCGCGGAGATGAAGCACGGCCCGATCGCCCTCATCAGCGAGGACTGTCCGAGCGTCTTCCTCGTGCCCAAGGGCGAGCTTTTCAACAAAGTCGTGTCCTCCATGCAGGAGATCAAGGCCCGCAAGGGACGCATCCTCGCCATCGCGCCCGAGAGCGTGGAGCTGCCCGAGGGACTGGCCGACGAGCTGATCACCCTGCCGGACTGCCACGAAGCCGTGCTCCCCATCCTCGCCACCATTCCCGTGCAGTTGCTCAGCTACCACATCGCCGTCGCCCGCGGCTGCGACGTCGATAAACCCCGCAACCTCGCGAAATCCGTCACCGTCGAGTAGCCTCCCGCCCTCCGCACCCCCGCTTCCGCCCTCCGCTCCCGATGACCATCCTACCTTCCGCCGCCGACTTCGCCCGCCTCGCCGCGCAGGGCAACCTCATCCCGGTCTACGCCGATCTGATGGCGGATTTCGAGACTCCCGTCTCCGCCTACGCCAAGCTTCGGGGCCAGGGCCCCTCCTACCTGCTCGAATCGGTCGAGGGCGGCGACACCCTCTCGCGCTACTCCTTCATCGGCTGCCGTCCGCGCAAGATCTTCGCCTGCGGCCCCGAGACCACCACCGTCCGCCAACCCGGCCGGCCCGAGCTGCAAATCCCCACCCCCCGCGACCCGCTCACCCTCATCGAGGCCGAGATGCGCGGCGTGCGCCCCGTGTCCCTCCCCGGCCTCCCGCGCTTCACCGGCGGCGCGGTCGGCTTCATCGCCTACGAGTATGCCACCCGCATCGAGACCACGATCACGGCCCCGGCGACCGACGAGTTGGGCACACCCCTGATCTACTTCATGCTGTCGGACTCGCTGCTCATCTTCGATCGCGCCAAGCAGACCCTCCGACTCTGCGTGAACGCCCACCTCGTCGAGGGCGAGTCGCCCGATGCCGCCTACGCCCGCGCGGTCGAGGAGTTGCAGGCCCTGCACTCGCTCCTCTCCCGACCCAGCAACCTGGCCCCGGCTCCCCTCCTTGACCCGGGCTTCGTCGCGGCGCCACGGGGTAACTTCACCCGCTCGGCCTTCGAGCAGGCGGTGCGCGACGGCCAGGAGTTTGTCCGCGCCGGCGACATCATCCAGTTCGTGCCCTCGCAGCGCTTTTCCAAGCCCTTCGACCGCTCTCCCCTCGAGCTTTACCGCGCCCTCCGCACGGTGAATCCCTCGCCCTACATGTTCATCCTCGATGCCGAGGATTTCGCGATCGTCGGAGCCTCCCCCGAAGTCCACGTCCGCCTGACCGACGGCCTGGTGGAGATCCGGCCCATCGCCGGTACCCGAAAGCGCGGCGCGACCCACACCGAGGATCTCGCCCTCGAAAAGGACCTGCTGGCCGATCAAAAGGAGCGCGCCGAACACCTCATGCTCGTCGATCTCGCGCGCAACGACATCGGCCGCGTCTGCCAATACGGCTCCGTCACCGTGCCCGAGAGCTTCGTGATCGAGCGCTACTCCCACGTGATGCACATCGTCTCCCAAGTCGAGGGCCGGATCGCGCCCGACAAGACCGCCTTCGACCTCATGCGCGCCACCTTCCCCGCCGGCACCGTCAGCGGCGCGCCCAAGATCCGCGCCATGCAGATCATCGCCCGGACCGAGCCCGTGCAACGAGGCTTCTACGCCGGCGCCCTGGGCTACTTCGGCTACGACGGCAACAGCGACACCTGCATCATGCTCCGCACCGCGCTGCTCAAGGACGGCATGATCCACATCCAGGCCGGAGCGGGCGTCGTCGCCGACAGCGTGCCCGAGAGCGAGTTTCAGGAGACGGTCAACAAGGCCTCGGCGCTCTTCAAGGCCGTGGCCATCGCCGAACGACTCTGAACCATCTCCCGAGACGGCCCGCGCGCGACCTGGCGCCCCCTGCCGGGTACCAGACCGGTGCCGGATCGAGCGTCAGCGGCACGACCCAAAAGCCGGAATCCGAACGACGGCTCAGGTGAGAAATCGCCGGATATCGGGCAGAGCCCGGCGCCTCCTGCCGGCCGCATCCCGCTCCAACCACGGCTCGAGCGGAGGCTGGTCGTCGGGATCGAGCTCCGAAGCGGCCAGCGGCCGGGAGTTCTCGCCATCCTCATCCTCCGACTCGCCGATCTCGACCCCCTCGAGATCGACCTCGTCCCAGTCCGTCGGATCGAAAAACTGGCTCAGGCGGCGGGCCACCGGATCCAAAATGGCGGGCGGATTCTTAACTTTCCCGGCCTTCACCAGCTCAAAAACGAAGGGCATGTGCTGATCCTCATAACGTCGGCGAAACTCGCTGAGCCACTTGTTGGCCACCCCCTCGCGCCGGTTTAACATGACCACGTCGGAAAAGTGGATGCACGCGTCGAACCAAGGCTGCAATTCGGGGTGCGCCTGAGCGAGCTGGCAATGCACCACGGTGAAGATCCGTGCGACCGGCAGCGAGTGGGCCGCGAGCCAGGGCTTTAGCGCCTCGAGCTGGTCCACCGGATCGATGCGCCCATCGAGCAGGAAAAAGATGTGCGTGCACGCGGCCGGCGGCGCATCTGCCACCAGCAGTTGCAAGTCCCCGTTCCAGGCCAGGGGTGAGACGCTGGCGGCACCGAGCATCTCGTCCTCGGGGCGCCGCTCCTCCCCGGTAGGCAGGTAGACGTGCGCGCGCTCAGTCGCCGGGTCGAGCCCGCCGGCGATCAGGTCGGCGATCACCTCGCGGCGGCCGGAGCCGGGAGCTCCGAGGATCACGTAGACGAGTTGGCTGAGGGCTGCGGCGATTTCGGTCATGGGGTGGCTGGTCTGGCCAACACCCCGTCCACCGGGAAAGGGCGGAGGGCGCGGCCGGGAAATTTCAAAACGTAAAAGTGTGATTCTGCGCCGAATCGCGCAGCCAGTGATCGAGCAGCACGAGGGCGCTCATCGCCTCGACGATCGGTACCGCGCGCGGCACGACGCAGGGATCGTGGCGACCCTTGCCCATCAACTCGGCGGGCTGGCCCGCGAGATCGACGGTGGCCTGGGGTCGAAGGATCGTCGCCGTCGGCTTGAAGGCGACGTTGAAGAACAGCTCCTCCCCGTTGCTGATGCCACCCTGCACGCCGCCCGAGCGGTTCGTCAGCGTGCGAACCCGGCCGTCCCGGTTCTCGAACAAATCGTTATGCTCGGAGCCACGCAGGGCCGCCCCCGCGAAACCGCTGCCCACCTCGAAACCCTTGGTCGCGGGCAGCGAAAGCATCGCCTTGGCGAGGTCGGCCTCGAGCCGGTCGAACACCGGCTCGCCCAGACCGACCGGCAAACCGCGGACGCGGCAGCGCACCACCCCGCCGACGGAATCGCCCTCGGAGCGCACCGCCTTAATCCGTTCGATCATGCGCGCGGCGGTCTCCGGGTGCGGACACCGGACCGCGCTCGCCTCGACCTGCTCGAGCGTGGGAAAGTCGAGCAGCGCCTCCTCGGGCGTAACGATATCGTGGATACGAGTGATGCAGGCGCGGATCTCGACCCCCCGGGAGGCGAGGATTTTCCGGGCGATGGCCCCGGCGGCGACCCGGCCGATGGTCTCACGCGCGGAGCTGCGCCCACCGCCGTTCGGATCCCGGATCCCAAACTTTTCCTGATAGGTGAAATCGGCATGCGAAGGCCGGTAGGCGGACTTCATCTCGCTGTAGGCCGAGGAGCGCTGGTCGGTGTTGCGCACCAGCAGCGAAATCGGGGTGCCGGTGCTCAGCCCCTCGTAGACCCCGGAGAGGATCTCGACGGTATCGGCCTCCTTGCGCGGAGTCGTGATATCGCTCTGACCGGGCCGGCGGCGGTCGAGCTCCTGCTGGATCTCGGCGGCGCTGATCGGCAGACGGGGCGGGCAGCCATCGATCGTGACGCCGATGGCCGGACCGTGGCTCTCGCCCCAGGTGGTGATTCGAAAAAGGTGACCGAAGCTGTTGGGCATCGTGCCGGGCAGGTTGCGCCCGACCTCCGCTGCCGCAAGGGGCAAAAAAGGACCCCCGGGGCGGCCGACCCCTGGTGTCCCCGCCGTGAATCGAACACGGATCAGTCGTTTAGGAAACGACCGCTCTATCCTTTTGAGCTACGGGGACGGCACGCCGGGAAAGGCGGTTGACAACTTGGGCGCCCGTCGAATCTGCTTCCAGTCTTTTTCAAAGATGAGCGCCACCGAAACCACCACCACCCAGTCCCTCACGCCCGAGGCTTTCCCCTTCACCCAGCCCGAGCTGATGGTCCGCTACGTGACCGACACCGGCAAGATCCTGCCCCGGAAGTACACCCACCTCTCCGCCAAGCAGCAGCGCCGCGTCACGAAGACGATCAAGCGCAGCCGCGCGATGCTGCTCGCCAAGTAAACGGCCGGCCCAAGACAGTTTTCCCTGACCGGGGCGCGATCGATTCGCCACCCCGGTTTTTTCATGCCCGCCGCCCTTCCCCCAGCCCGTCCGCAGATCCTGCGCCCCACTCCGCGTAATCTCGCCCGGCTCGCCTCCGCGCTGCGCCGCGGCGAGATCGTCGGGGTGCCGTCGGAGACCGTCTATGGCCTCGCGGCGGATGCCCTGTCCGCCGACGCGTGCGCGCGGATTTTCGAGGCCAAAGGCCGGCCGACGACCGATCCGTTGATCGTGCATCTCGCCCACGCACGTGAGCTCGCCCGCGTGGCGGAGACGAATCCCGCCGCCCTCGCCCTGGCCGAGGCTTGCTGGCCGGGCCCGCTAACTCTCGTGCTGCCCAAGAAACGCGAGGTGCCCGACCTCGTGACCGCGGGTCGCTCGAGCGTGGCTGTCCGCGTACCCGCGCACCCCCTCTTCCGCAAACTGATCCGCCTGACCGGCCGGCCGCTGGCGGCCCCCAGCGCCAATCTCTTCGGCTACGTCAGTCCGACGAGCGCGCGCCATGTGGTCGACGGGCTCGCCGGCAGCGCCCTGCGCTTCGTGCTCGAGGGCGGGGAGTGCTCGGTGGGCGTGGAGTCGACCATCCTGGACCTCACCAAACCGGCCCGCCCCCGGCTGCTGCGGCCGGGTGGCCTCGCGATCGAGCGGATCGAGGCGATTTTGGGTCTCACACTACCGCGGCCGCGCCCGGCGCGCGTGGCCTCCGGGGTGGCGGCGCCGGCGCCGGGCATGTTGGCACGCCACTACAGTCCGCGCACGCCGCTCACCCTTCATGACCGGCTCGACGAGGCCGCTCTCGCGCGGCTGCCCACCGACGAGGCCGCGCTGCTGCTCCGCCGCCCGACTCACGCGACCCTGCGCCGCGACCCCCGGCTGCGCTGGCTGAGCCGATCCGGTGAGCTGGCGGAGGTCGCCCGGGAACTTTTCGCCGCTCTGCGCGAGCTGGACACGGCGGGATGGAGCCGACTGCACGCCGAAGTGCCGGCCGGAGCGGAAGGGCTGGCCCCGGCGATCCGCGACCGGCTCACGCGCGCGGCCGCGAAACGCTGACAGGGCCGGCACAGGGCCCCTCGGACCGGCTCAGCGCCGTCCGCCGCGGGTGCCCCGCATGAGGCGCCCGGCGGGCTTGGGTGCGGCGGCCTCGGCCTGGGCCAGCGTGGCCTCGTCAAACAGGGCGGAGTAAACGTAGGGGAAGCCCTCGAGTTTTTTCCGTTCGATGCTGGCGCCGATGAACCGTTCGATCGAGCGGGCGTCACGCACATCCTCTTCCGTCACGAGCGTGTAGGCGTCGCCGGTGGACTGGGCGCGCCCCGTGCGGCCGATGCGGTGCACATAGTCCTCCGCGTTTTCCGGCACATCGTAATTCACGACGTGGGAAACTCCGGCGATGTCCAGGCCCCGGGCGGCGATATCCGTGGCGACGAGCACCTCGAAGCTGCCGTCCTTGAAGCCCTGCAGGGCCTCGACGCGTTCGCGTTGGCTGCGGTCCGAATGAATGACGCCGACGGTGTGAGATTCGCGCTGCAGCCGATGGGCGATCCGGTCGGCGCCCATCTTCGTGCGGGTAAAAATGATCACGCTCTTGAAGTCGGTGCGCTTGAGCAGCTCGATCAGCAGGTCGAATTTTTGCGAAGCGACCACCGGGTAAAAGGCGTGGGCGACGGTCTCGGCGGCGGAGCGCGTGCGGCCGATCTTGATCTCCTGGGGCTCGCGCAGGGCCCAGCTCGCGAGCTGGGCGAGCTCGGGTGGCATGGTCGCGCTGAAGAACAGGGTCTGCCGAGCCTTCGGGCACTTGGCGATGATGCGCTGCACGTCGGGGAGGAAGCCCATGTCGAGCATACGATCGACCTCGTCGAGCACGAGGATCTCGACGCCGTCGAGGGCTGCGGTGCCCTGTTCGAGGTGGTCGAGCAGACGGCCGGGAGTCGCGGCGATGACGTCGACCCCGCGAGCCAGATCCTCGCGTTGTTTGCCGTATCCGACTCCGCCGTACACCACCGTCACGGTGATGTCCGTGTACTTGGCGTACTTCTGAATGGCCTCTTCAACCTGTAGCGCGAGCTCCCGGGTCGGCTCGAGGACCAGACAGCGGGTCTTCGGAGCGTGAGCGCCGAGACGATGGATGATCGGAAGGGCAAAGGCGGCGGTCTTGCCGGTGCCGGTCTGGGCCGAGCCGATGACGTCCTTGCCCCCGAGGACCACGGGGACGGCCTGGGCCTGGATCGGCGTCGGATCGTTGTAGCCCATCTCGGCGACGGCAAAGGCGATGGCATCGTTCAAGCCGAGCTGGGTGAACGCGGTGTTCTGCGGCGGGATCGTGACCGGGGAGACCGGTTTGATCGGGTCCTTGCGGGGGTGCTCGTAGGCGTGGTCGACCCGGGGTTTTTCCGCACGCTCGGAGCCGCCCCGCCGACCGGAGCGTTCGTGGCCGCGGGGGCCGTCGCGGCGCTCGGCCCGGGGCGCATCGCGACGTTCACCACGGGGGGCGGGCTCACGCCCCGGGGCGGGGCGGGATTCGCCGCCGCGCTCCTCACGACGTCGCTGGTCGCGACTCTTGGTGTGGGCCGGGTGTTCGCCGGGGGCGCGGGGGGGACGACCGGCGGCGGATTTGGAGGAAGGCGCCGGGCCTTTGGGAGCGGGTGGCGCGTCCTTCTTTTTCGCGGGCGAAGGCGCGATCACAGCGCGCAGCTTCGAAATGATTTTCTTCAACATGACTTGCCCGCACGGTTTCGCGTTTCGACCCGCTTGGCAACCCCGGCGTCGCCCGGAGGTCGGCGGCCGCCCTCACGCCCGGCGCCGCGGCAAGAGCCAGGCGACGAAAGCTCCGGCCACAAAGCCCCCGGCATGCGCCCACCATGCGACCCCTCCTCCCGTCATGCCACCGTCCAGCAGCGATCCGATCCCGGCCTGCGCCTGCAGAAAAAACCAGACGAGGAGGAAAAGCAGCGCGGGGATCGGCAGGATGGGCACGATCCACGGCACGAGCGCGACGACCCAGGCCCGGGGGAAAAACACGAAGTACGCGCCGAGCACCCCGGATATCGCCCCGCTCGCGCCGACCATCGGCAGATCAGACCCGGGCTCGGCGGCCACTTGGGCGAGGGCCGCGATCCCGCCGGTGAAGAGATAGAATAATCCGAAGCCGAAGAATCCGAGGCGGTCCTCGACGTTGTTGCCAAAGACCCAGAGAAACCAGCAGTTGCCCAGCAGGTGGGCCACCCCGCCGTGGAGGAACATCGAGGTGACCACGGTTTGCCATTCTTCCGTTTGGCGCCAGCCGGCGAGCAGACGCGAGGGCACGACCGCGTGGGTGGCGAGCCACGCGTCAAATCGCGCCTGGTCGATGACGAAGCGAAACACTTCGTAGCCGAAGACCGCGATACAGGCGGCGATCAGCAGGGCGGTGAGGACCGGGGCGCGGCGGTGTGGCTGGGTGTCCCAGAGCGGCAGCATGGAGCGGCAGATTCAGGCGCTCCAAGGGGGCAGTCCAAGAAGGAAACGCACGCGCCTCCCGGCGGGCTCACGAACCGGCGACAAGTTCGAGCAGGCGCCAGGGCAGGCGTTCAAACTCGCCGTAGAGGTAGCGGGCGAAAAGGGCTCCGGCCCCGGCGAGCAGCGCGAAGCCGAGCAGCGAACGGAGCGCGATACTGACGATGAACACGTTCATCTTCGGCACCGCGCGGCCCAGGATGGCGAAGCCGGCGGTGATGACAAAATTCAGGGCGATGAAAGGGGCAGCCATTCGCAGGGCCAGTTCGAGCAGGGCGACGACGGCCGCGACGAGGGTCTCGCCGGCACCGGGCGCAAGAGTGCCCGTGCCGGCCGGAGCCAGCTCAAAACTGCGCGCGTAGGCCGCGAGCACGCCTTCATGCGCATGGAGGAGAAAAAACATCAGTCCGGCGAAAAAACTGAGGAAGCTCGGCAAGGGCTCCTGCGAGGGCACCGGCACGTCGAAGCCGGGCGCGGCGATGAGCCCGATCTCTCCGGCGATCAGCCGCCCCGCGAGCTCCGCGGCCGAGAGCAGGGCCCGAACGACCAGGCCCATCGCGAGTCCGAGGAGAAGTTCACGCAGGGCCGCGGCGGCCAACTCCCCGAGATTGGCTGGAGGAGGTATCTGGGCCGCCGGGACGACGACCGCGACGAGTCCGCCGAGCGAGACCGCGAGGGCCGCGCGCACGACCGCGGGCATGGCCCGACCAGCCAGCGTGGGGAAGGCCGAGATCAGGCCCAGGGCTCGCAAGGAGCCCATGACCGCGAGGAGCACGGGTTCCCAGACATTCATCGCAAAGGAGCTCGGGCGCCCGGGCTCAGGGGCCCATGGTCGCGATTCGGGCGAAGGTCTGCGCGGCGTACTCCCCCAGCATGCGCAGGAGCCAGGGGGCGAGAAGCAGGAGCAAACCGGCGCAGCAGACGAGCTTGGGGACAAAGGTCAGGGTCTGTTCCTGGATGCTGGTGATCGACTGGAAGAGGCTGGTGACGAGACCGACCACCAGCACGAGGCCGAGGAAGGGCATCATCACGAAGAGGCTGAAGGTCACCAAGGTCTTGAAGATATCGATGGCAGCCTCGGCGTTCATGGTCGTGCGGGAGCGGACGTTCTCGGAAAATGGCGGGCCGCGCGGGCGTCCCTAGATCTGAAAACTCTCCACCAGACTTCGCACCACGAGGTGCCAGCCGTCGACGAGCACGAACAGGAGCAGTTTGAAGGGCAGCGAGATGATCGCCGGGGGCATCATCATCATGCCGAGCGACATCAGGACGGAGGAAACAAGCAGGTCGATGACGAGGAAGGGGAGAAAGATCAGAAAGCCCATCTGGAAGGCGGTCTGGAGCTCGCTGATGACGTAGGCGGGCACGATCACGCGCAGGGGGAGATCGGCGACACGGGTGGGCGGGAAGCGGCCCAGCTGGAGAAAAAACTCGAGGTCACGCGGCCGGGTCTGACGAAGCATGAACTCGCGCAGGGGCTCGGAGGCGGCCTCGAGCGCTTCGGTGGTGTTCATCCGACCCTCGAAATAGGGTTTCAGTCCCGCGTCGTAGGATCGCTCGAGCACCGGGCCCATGATGAAGAGGGTGAGGAAGAGCGAGAGTCCGACGACGATTTGGTTGGCCGGCGCGCTGGGCACTCCGATGGCGGTACGGACAAACCCAAGCACGATGACGATGCGGGTGAAGCAGGTCATCAGGAGCAGGAGCGACGGGGCGACGCTGAGCAGCGTCATGACGACGACGATCTGCAGGCCCACGCCGGCGGAGCCGGAGCGGCCCCCGCCCTCCAGATCGATGTTCAATCGCCACGGATCGGACGCGCCCGGGGCCGGCTGCGCGGGCTCGGCCGCGGGGAGCTCCGGAGCGGCAAACTCGAGGGGAGGCGGCGGGGGCGCGAGCTCTTGCGCGGCGAGAGGCGCCGCCAGCCAAAGGAGGCCGAGCAACGCGGCGCGCAGATACTGGTCAAGACGCGTCATCGTCTTCGGGCGGGGAGCCGTCGGCGGAATCGAGCGGGGAGAGCAGACGGATGTTCCCCGGGGCCACGCCGAGCAAAAAGCGGCGGCCGTCCACCCCGGCGACCACGAGGAACTGGCGGTTGCCCAGCGCCCGGGTGTGCTCGACCACGATGCCGGGCCCGCCGCGGAGGCCGCCGGCGCTGGCGGCGCGTCGGCGCCAGAGCCAGAAGGCACCGGCCGCCAGGCCGACCAGACCGACGAAAATCCAGACGGAGCCGGCGCCTCCGGGAGCGGGAGCGCTGCTGCCTTCGGCGGGGCGCGAGCCGGCGGGATGCAGCACGAGATCGGGGTCGAGGCCGGGCGAGGATGCAACCGCGGGCGCGGGTGCGGGCGCGGGTGCGGGTGCGACGACCGCGGACTCGACGGGAGAGGGGGTTTCCTGGGCCGCGTTCATCGGCTGCGCCGTCTCCAAAACGGCGCAGCCGACTACCACGGGCAGCCAGCGGGTCACGCTGGAAGGGAGAAAGGGGGGGTTCACGCGGGCTTGGTCACCAATTCGGTGATCTTGATGCCGAAGTTTTCCTCGACGACGACGACCTCGCCGTAGGCGACGAGTTTGTCGTTCACGTAGAGGCCGACGGGTTCGCTGGCGCGGTGCTGGAGCTGGATGACGGACCCGACGGCGAGGGCGAGGACTTCACGCATGGGGAGCAGGCAGGAGCCGAGCTGCACGGTGACCTTGACCTTAACGTCGAGCACGAGATCGAGAGAGGAGTTGTCCATGGGAGGGCGGGGCCGGGGGTGGCGGGGTGGCGGAGCTCAGTCGCGCTCGTGCTCGGAGGGATCGAGCTTGCGGTCGAGGCGGACGGCGACGGCGTCGCCTTCGAGGCCGACGGTGCCGCCAAACTTGGGTGTGCCGCTGAGCAAGACGCGGGTGCGGCCGAGGATGTCGACGGGCAGCTCGAGCACGTCGCCCACGCGAAAAGCGGCGATCTCGCGGAGCGGGACGTCGTCGAGCCGCCACTCGGCGCGCACGGGGATGCGGACGTGCTCGTAGATCTCGCGCCACTCGGCGCGCGCCGGAGGCGAGGCCGGGGCGGAGTCCTTCTGGCGGCGCTGTTGGAGCGCTTTGACCAGGGGCTCGATGGTGTAGTACGGCAGCCCGATCTGGATCTGCTCGGAGCAATCGCCGAAGGCGACCTCGATGCCGAGCGCGAGCACGACGGCGTCGCGGGGAGAGGTCTGGAGGAAGCGGCCGTTGTTTTCGTGGCCGATGATCTGGGGGTGGAGCTCGCGGTCCTCGCGCCACTGCCCACACCACTCCTCGAGGATGATGCGGACGACGTCCTCGAGCAGGGCGATCTCGATCTCGGTGAGGTAGCGCTCGGCCTTGACCGAGTGGCCGCGGCCGCCGAGCAGTCGGTCGACAAGGGTGAGGGCGAGGCGGGGGTTGATGTCGAGCAGTCCGACGCCGAGGAGGGGATCGGCCTTGAAGAGGCAGATGTGAGTCGGGGTCGAGAGGCCTTCGGTGAACTTGGAGTAGGCCTGGGTCTGGAGGCGGGCCATCTTTAGCCCGCACTCCATGCGCAGGAACATCGAGAGCCGGGCCGAGAGGTAGCGGATAAAATCCTCATGGAGGATGCGGAGACGACGGAGCTCGACCTCGGTGAGAAAGGCGGGGTTGCGAAAATCGTAGGTCTCGACGCGCGAGGGGTCGGCGTGCTCGTCCCGGCGGCCGTCGGCGCGAAGCAGCGGGGGCTGCGTCTCGGCCACCGCTTGGGCGAGCAGTTGATCGATCTCGCTCTGGTCGAGTTTCGAACTGGCGTTGTCGGTCGGCTCGGACATG
This sequence comes from Opitutaceae bacterium, assembly GCA_044371245.1. GTDB lineage: Bacteria > Verrucomicrobiota > Verrucomicrobiia > Opitutales > Opitutaceae > IMCC26134_A. The sequence goes on along the minus strand of JBILUB010000013.1, from coordinate 3,195 downwards.
CGCGGCGGATCACTGAACCACGAATTCGGAGAAGAAGAGGTTGTTCACCACGCGCCCGCCGAGGACCTGATTGTAGGCGCCGATGAGGCGTTCGCGGATGATGTTTTTGGAACCCGGCTCCTCCAGATCGGCGAGGGTGAGGGACGAGAGCACGCCGAGCGTGACGTCACCGACCTGGGGGCCGGCGGCCTCGAAACGGGAGACGACGTCGTCGCGGTCGCCGGTGACGAGAAAGGCGACCTTCAGGTAGCGGGTGCCCATGGTGCCGGCGAGATTCACCACGACGTTTTCGAAGCGGTAGGAGTTGCCGGGGGTGATGGGCTTGGCCGGGGCACCGGAGGAAGGCGGGGCGTCGTGGTCCTCGGGAAGGGGCTCGGGTGGTTTGAGCGAGGGGTCGGCGAGGGCGGCCTGCAGCTTCGCCTCGAAGCCCGGCAGGAGCACGAACTGGGCGACGCCGAAGGTGGCGGCGGGGGCGAGCACCAGGGCGAGGATGGCGGGCAACATCGCCTTGATGCCGCCGCCACCTCCGGCCGCGGGCGCGGCGGCCGCGGCGGCGCCTTCGGGTGCGGGATCTGGTTTCTTGTCGGACATGGCCCGGGCGCGCTCAGCGCTTGAGGTTGACCACTTCCTCGAGGACCTGGTCGGAAACGGTCACGATGCGCGAGCTGGCCTGGAAGCTGCGCTGGGTCGTGATCATGTTGGCGAACTGTTCGGTGAGGTCGACGTTGGACAGTTCGAGGGTGCCGGCCTCGATGGTGCCGAGGCCGTTGGTCCCGGGGTTATTGCCCACGGCCGTGAGGGCGAGGCCGCCGAACGGGCCGGCGTTGGACATGCCGATGAAGAGGTTATCACCGACGCGCTGAAGGGCGGTGGGGTCCTGATAAGTCTGAAGGAGCACGCGGTTGGTCGCGATCGAGCTGCCGTCGGAGTAGAATTCGACGAGGTTGCCCTGGCGGTCGATGGAGAAGCTCTGGAGCTGGGTGCCGACGGGCGGCGTACCGAGCTGGATGCTGCCGAGGGTGGCGGGAGGAGTGCCGGCGGTGCCGCCGGTGAGGCCCTGTACCCGGTAGCCCTTGCTGGTCACGAGAAAGCCCTGGTCATCGAGGCGGAAATCGCCGGCGCGGGTGGCGTACTCGGAGCCGTCCACGGTATTGAGCACACGGAAGAAGCCGTTGCCGGAGATGCCGAGGTCGGTGGAGACTCCGGTCGAGGAAAGCGCGCCCTGGGTGAAGCGGGCGTTGATCGCGGAGAGTTTCACGCCGGTGCCCACCTGGATGGCGGAGAGATTGGAGCCGGTGGCGGTGGAGGGGGCCGAGCCACGAAGGGTGTTGCTGAAGCTGTCCTCGAAAGTGGTGGCCGAGCCTTTGAAGGCGGTCGTGTTCACGTTGGCGATGTTGTTGCCAATAACTTCCAGGCCCTTGGTGAAGGTGCGCATGGCGCTGACGCCGGAGGTGAGGGTGCCGATGAGTGACATGGGAGTACGGAGATCGGAGCGTTAGGGTTGCGGGGCGGGCGCGGGGACGGGCGCGGGGGCGACACGCACGACTCCGGAGAGGGGGTAGAAGGAGCCTCCGACGGAGAGGCGCGCGGTGCCGCCGGAGGAATCGATGGCATCGACCAGGCCGGTCACGGGGCCGTCCTCGGTCTCGACCGTGACCTCACGGCCGATCAGGGAGGAGGCGGACTGAAAGTTTAGATCGCTGCGGAGGGCCGCCATGTCGCGCGCCATCTGCGAGGACTGCTCGAGCGCGGTGAATTGCGCCATCTGGGCCATGAACGAGGTGTCGTCGGTGGGCTTGAGCGGATCCTGTTTCGTGAGCTGCACGGTGATGAGCTTTAGAAAATCCTCCTGGCCGAGGGTCTGCTTCGGCACGCGGAGCGTCGCGGGTCCGGAGGCGTCCGTGGCGGGCGGGGTGCTGGAGTTACTGGTGATGGTCATGGCGATAAGGGTAGGGTTTTAGGCGAGCGCGCTGAGGTGGCGGGACCGCTCGTCACGCGGGAGCGTCGAGGGAAGGGAAGCCTGGTGCGGGACAGGGGTCGTGGCGCGCAATGGCAGGGGCCGCGCGGGCGAGCCGTGGGCCTCGTGGCCCGAGCCCTCGCGACGGGGGGCCTCCTGCTGGCCGGAAAAGGCATCACCGCGACTCGCCGTGGTGTCGGCGTTGACGGGCACCGGTGAAGAGGGAGTCGGCGGCGGGACAAAAGAGGACGATCCGGCGGCGGCGAAAACCGGCTCCGCCCACCGGCGGCCGGCGGCATCCGGACTGCGGACAAAATCGTCCCACGCACGGGACAGCGCGCCGCGCAGCTCGGAAGAGTCGGTGCGGAAATCGGCCAACACCTTGCCGGCGCGGAGCGCTATCTTCACCTCGACGCGGTGATCACCGGGAAGGTCGAGGGACAAACGAACTTCCTCGGTCGGCCGGGCAAGCACCCGATCCGCCAGCTCCGTAACCTGCTCGACCAGACGTAGCGCCGCGGCGGGAGGTACGGGTAAGCTCGGGGCGGTCGGCGCGGGGGCCGCCAAACGGAACGCGGGATCAAATGTCTCCACGGCTCGTGCCGGGGCGGCGGGAGCGGCGGTCGTGGCGACGGTCGTGGACATGGCGGGACCATCCTTTGCCTTTTCCATGCCACGCTTACCCTGCGTTTCTGTTTCCACATTACGACTAGTGACTTCCGAATGATTTTTTCCAAAAGCACCGACATTGGGAACCGGGTTAGCAGGCAACTCGGCAATTTCTGCCTTTGGTGAGAGCGGGAGGCGGAAGGCGGCTCCGCGCGAGTCGGCATGGCCCTCGCCGGAACTCGACGAAGGCGTCGCAGCGGGCGAAGGCGTGCTGGCCAAAATTTGCTCGGCCACGCTTGCGGCGAGGAGCGCCGGGGCGGCCGATGGTAATTCCCGCGAAGCTATGGAAACGGGAGCGCTATCCGCGGACTGGGAAGGCGCCGCGGCGGTGCCAATGTAGTTAACTGTCGAATACGTTTTCGACAGACGTGAAGAGGGGACCGAAGGGAAGGGCGCCAAATGACCATCCGCACCCGGTGCCATCCTCGACGCATCGGGCTCCTCACTATTCTCCTCCCCGCCCGGATACTCCGATGGAGCGGGCGCCGGAGTTAAAGGCGGTGCAGCCAGGGTAGCGACGGCGAGGGGTGCCGGGGGCGTGATCGGCCAAAGCGCCGGCACCAGTAGGT
>JBILUB010000208.1:0-4917 GCA_044371245.1 Opitutaceae bacterium | reverse complement strand
GGGCCGGCGGCGGGGGGTGGGGTGGGGCGTTCGCCGCGGCCGCTGGTGGTGACCATGGTGCGAACCTGGGCGGTGACGCGGGGGATGTCGGCGCCGGCGGGCGGGCGGGCGGCGGGCTGGGCCGTGGGGGCGGCGAGACGGGCGGTGGGCGGGGTCTTGATCTGCATGGGGGCGGCGACGCCGGTCGGGCCCTGGGCGCGCGCCTGTTTGGCGAGGAGCGAGAGCATGTTTTCGAAGACCTGGAGGTTGGAAGCGCTGCGGAAGAGGCCGGTGCAGATCTGGAGGCGCACGTTCTGCATGAGCTCCTCGAAGTATTTGTAGGCTTCGCCCTTGTACTCGACGAGGGGGTCTTTCTGGCCGTAGCTGCGCAGGCCGATGGAGCGTCGCAGCTCCTCCATTTCGGTGAGGTGTTCCTGCCAGTGGTGGTCGATGGCGCTGATGACGACGTGGCGCTCGATGGCGCCGAGGGCTTCGGGGACCTCGACGGACTCCTTCACGCCGTAGGACTCGCGGATCTTGCCGACGACGAAGGCTTGGGCGGCGTCGAGGCTCTTGTTTTGGACGTCTTCGATCTTGAGGCCGACGGGGAAGTGGGTGTTGGCCCAGCCGATGAAGCCTTCGGCGCCGGCGTTGGCGGCGGTGGCGCTGGCGGCGTTGCCGCCGAAGCCGGCGGTCTCGAGACGGGCGGCGACCTCCTCCTCGACCTGTTCAAAGATGATGTCCTTGGGGCGGTCGGCGTGGATGGCGCCGTTGCGGATGCCGTAGACGACCTCGCGCTGCTGGTTGAGGACGTCGTCGTACTGGAGGAGGCGTTTGCGTTGGGAGAAATTCTGCTGTTCGACCTTTTTCTGGGCGCTCTCGATCGAGCGGTTGAGCCAGGGGTGCTCGAGCTCCTCCCCCTCTTTCATGGAGCCCTCCATCATGCGGGAGGCGAGGTTGCCCTGGAGGAAGAGGCGCATGAGGTCGTCTTCGAGGGAGAGGAAGAATTTGGTGAGGCCGGGGTCGCCCTGGCGGGAGCAGCGGCCGCGGAGCTGGCGGTCGACGCGGCGGGATTCGTGGCGTTCGGTGCCGATGACAAAGAGGCCGCCGAGCTCGCGCACGCCGTCGCCGAGTTTGATGTCGGTGCCGCGGCCGGCCATGTTGGTGGCGATGGTGACGGCGCCGCGCTGGCCGGCGCGGGCGATGATCTCGGCCTCCTGCTGGTGGAGTTTGGCGTTGAGCACGGTGTGCACGATGCCGAGGCGCTTGAGCATGCGGGAGAGGACTTCCGACTGCTCGACGGAGACGGTGCCGACGAGCACGGGCTGGCCGCGTTTGTGGGCGGCCTCGATCTCCTTGGCCACGGCGTTGTACTTATCGCGGCGGGTTTTGAAGATGGAGTCGTTTTTGTCGACGCGGATGCAGGGTTGGTTGGTCGGGATGACCTGGACGGTGAGTTTGTAGATGTCGTGAAACTCGGTGGCTTCGGTCTCGGCGGTGCCGGTCATGCCCGCGAGTTTCTCGTACATGCGGAAGTAATTCTGGATGGTGACGGTGGCGTAGGTGCGGGTCTCGCGCTCGATGGTGACGCCTTCCTTGGCCTCGACGGCTTGGTGGAGGCCGTCGGACCAGCGGCGGCCGGGCATGACGCGGCCGGTGTTTTCGTCGACGATCATGACCTTGCCCTCGGCGACGACGTACTGGATGTCGCGTTCGTAGAGGGAGTAGGCGCGGAGGAGCTGGGAGATGGCGTGGATCTCCTCGGATACTTGGGAGAAGTTTTCCTGGGCGGCGGCGCGGTGGGCCTCTTTTTGCTCGGGGCTGAAGCCGGACTGGCGCTCGAGGTCAGAGAAGAGGGTGGCGAGGTCGGGGAGGGTGAAGGCCTCGGGGTTGTCGGGGCGGAGGAATTTGCGGCCGTTCTCGGTCAGGTCGGCTTGGTGTTGGCGCTCGTCGATGGTGTAGAAGAGCTCTTCCTTGAGGTGGAAGAGTTCGGTCTTTTGAAAGTCGGAGTGGTACTCGACCTCGGTCTTGTCGAGGAGCTTGCGCCACTCGGCATTTTCCATGAGGCCGAGGAGCTGTTTGTTTTTCGGGTGGCCCATCTTCACCTGGAGCATCCGGGTGGCGGCGCCGCGGCGTTCGTCGGGGCTGAGGTCGGGTTTTTCGAGGGTTTTCTTGGCCTCGGAAATGAAGCGGTTGCAGAGGCGGCCTTGTTCCTGGACGAGGCGGGCGACCAGGGGTTGGAGGCGGGTGTAGGGTTGTTCGCGCTCGATGGGGGCGGGGCCGGAGATGATCAGTGGGGTGCGGGCTTCGTCGACGAGGATGGAGTCGATCTCGTCGACGATGCAGAACCAGTGGTCGCGCTGGACCTGGTCTTCCTTGCGGGTGGCCATGCCGTTGTCGCGGAGGTAGTCGAAGCCGAACTCGGAAGCGGTGCCGTAGGTGATGTCGCAGGCGTACATCGCCCGGCGCACGTCGGGCGCCATTTGTTGTTGGATGCAGCCGACGGTGAGGCCGAGGAAGCGATAGAGGTAGCCCATCCACTCGGAGTCGCGGCGGGCGAGGTAGTCGTTGACGGTGACGAGCTGGGAGTTTCGCCCGGTGAGGGCGTTCAGGTACATGGCGGTGGTGGCCACGAGGGTCTTGCCCTCGCCGGTCGCCATCTCGGCGATGCGGCCTTGGTGGAGGGCGATGCCGCCGATGAGCTGGACGTCGAAGTGGACCATGTTCCACTCGAGTTCCTGGCCGCAGACGAGGCCTTTGACTCCGACGAGGCGGCGGGCGGCGTTTTTGACCGCGGCAAAGGCTTCGGGGAGGAGGGCGTCGAGGGCGGCACGCTTGTCGGTGGCGGCGGCGACGCGGGCCTTGAACTCGGCCGTTTTGGCCCGGAGTTGTTCGTCGCTGAGGTTTCGATAGCCCGCCTCGATCTCGTTGATCTTGGCCACGAGGGGTTTGGCGCGCTCGAGGAATTTGCGGTAGTGGCGGCCGGCAAAACGCTTGAAGAGAAACGAGAACATGGAAGGGCTGACGCTAGGGCGGGCCCCAGCCTTGGCAAACGGCAAATCGGCTGGTGGGAGCCGAGCGTTGGCCGCCTGGGGCGGGGTGGCGGAGGATCAAAACTTAAGCCGGTGGGTCTCGGCCTTGCTGACGGGTGGGGCGAGGAGGGATTGGCGAAAAAACTCCTGCGCGGCTTTCAGCAGGGTGGCGTACTGCGAGTACTGGCCGGCCCAGGAGTTTGGCACGCTGATCCGCCGGATGAGGCCGGCGCCGACGTGGTCGGGGGCGTCGTGGTCGGGGATGATTTCGACGGTAAATCTCGGTTCTCTCACGTGAATGACGAAATGGCGGGTACGTCCGCTGTCGTCTTCCCGCTCCACTCTCATGAAGGATCCCGCGACTTCACCCATGGGCGGGAGTTTGCACCGGCCTGACCAAGGGTGCAAACGCAGGCTTCATCCCGTCGGGTGGGGCGGCGAAGGGGTGCGGGGCGGTTTTCGCCCTTGTTCCGCCGCGGGGCGGCGCGCATACCGGGCCCGGTCTTTCGTCGACCCCGTTTCCTTTCCATGAACGAGCTCCGCCTGGAAATCCCGCGTCTGAATCCGTTTCCGTTCATCGTCGCCGATGGGGTGCTGCTCGTGGCGGCGGCTCTCATCGGCTGGTTTACGCCGGCTCCGATCAATCCGGCGGCTCTCGTGGCGATCGCGCTCTGCGTGGTCACGGGCGCGATCGTGCTTTTGTATCCGTTTGTGGTGAATCACGCCCGTCGTCAGGACGAGTTGCTCCAGGCGAGGAGTGAGCAAATCGAGGCGCTCGCCCGCACGCTTTCCGCCTCGGCGGAGCAGGTCGGTATCGCGGTCTCCAATCTGCCGGCCATCGCGGAGAACTCGGCCCGGCTGCTCGGGATGGCGGAGCGACTGCCCGCTTCGCTGGAGGAGCGACTGCTCTCGTCGCGTCCTGAGGCTGCCGCCGGGGAGGGGGAGGAGCTCAGAGTCCTTCGGGGAGAAATGGCGGTCCTGCGCTCCGATCAGGCGGAAAAAATCTCCGTCGCCCTCGAGGGGGTGACGCGCGCCGCGGTCGACCTCGCGCGCCTCGAGGCGCTGGTCTCTCGGCACTCCGTGGCGCTCGAGCAAGTGGTCGCGCAAATACCCCGTCTCGCGGACAGCCTGGGGCACCAGGCGAGCGAGGCGCTCCGCCGCGAGACGGCGGTCGCCGTCCAGGCTTTGCACGCGACCGCGGCCGAGGCTGGGCGCTCGCTCGCGGCGGCCACGGACGAGGCTCGTTTGGCCTTTGATCGCGGCGTGCGCGACGCGGTGGCCCATCTCGCCGCCCAGGCGACCGCGGTGCCGGCTTTCCCCGCGCATGCGCCGGATCAAAAGGTTTTGGCGGCGTTCCCGGCCCCGGCTGCGCACCCTTCGGACCGGCCGGCCGCACGCGATGGAGACATCGATGACATCGACCTCGATGAACCGGCCTCGCCCGCCGAGAGCGCAGGGCTCGCCGCGTCTTCGGATGAGTCGGATGGGACGAGCGAGACGTCGACCTTGACCGAGCCTCTTTTTTCCTCGGTGTCGGCCGCGCCTCCGCCGGTCGTCCCGGCCCCCGCGACCTCGTTTCCTGATTCGGAAGAGGAGCCGGCACCCGCTGGTCCACGCTCGAGCGAAAATTCGCCGCCCTCGGCCCCCTCCGAGGCGGCTCTGTCGCATGATGGCTACACGCGTCTGCTCGTCACCGCGTACATCGGGATAGGAAACAAGCTTTTCCTGCGCGGGGATGGTCCGGGACTGCGACGGGACAAGGGAGTGCCTCTGCAATTTGTCTCGATCGGGAAGTGGCGCTGGGAAAGCGCGGAGTTGCTCTTCCCGCTGCGCGTCCGACTGTTTAAGAACGACCAGGTCGAGTGCAGCGCCCTCGGGGAAATCATCCTCGAGCCGGGGCATCACC
>JBILUB010000180.1:0-5607 GCA_044371245.1 Opitutaceae bacterium | reverse complement strand
ATGCGGCCTTGTCCGCCCGCAGTCGCTGACCCTGCTGCCAGCTCTTCCCATCGTCTGGGCCTTGGTGCATGGGCATCGCTCGCTCGGCACTAAACCACGGTCCCTACTGGTCGCAGGTTTGGCGACCGCCCTTCCCTTCGTCGCGCTGGGGGTCTGGCAGGTTCAAGTGGGGGGAGCTTTCCGCATCCTGCCCACCCAAGGCGCCTACAACCTCTGGGCGGCTAACCGGCCCGATGCGGATGGCCGCTACTTTACCCAGCGCGTGCACGTCGCGGCCACCCAGGCCCACAGCAACCCTACCCTGCTGGAATCCCGGATTCTCTTCGCGCGCGAGACCGGCGGCGACGCCCAGGCTCCGATCGATGTGGTCAACGCTCACTGGCGCGAACGCCTGGCCGACACACTCATGGCGGAACCGGCAACCTGGCTCCGACTCCTTCTGCGGAAAACTTACTATCTCTTCAACGACTTCGACCCTTACAACAACAAGACCTATGCCTTTCACCAGGCTCGATCCCCTTGGCTCGCACCAAACCCGCTCGGCTGGGGCGTCCTCCTCGTTTTGGCGACGCCGGGCTTCTGGGTGCTCGCCAGCAGCCGACCGCGCTTAGCCCGGGCCCTTGCATTTACCTCTCTCGCGCTAGCGGCCTCGATCCTGCTAACCTTCGTAAGCGGGCGGTTTCGGATACCTCTCCTTGCCTTGCTGTGCATCGGCGCGGGTGGGCTCGTCCGCGTGGATCTGCTCTCGCCGGCACGCCGCTGGGCTGCCGCTTTGGGCGTGGTTTTTGTCGCAGCCCTCAGCTTTAGCCGCTTCGCCGGCGCGATCGACACTCGTACCTTCCTCCAAGACCACCTGCTAATCGCTTCCAGCGCGGCGACCAGCGGAGAAGACGAGATCACCTGGACCGAATCCGGGCATGCCCTGCGTCTGGCCCCTACCCACCCGGACGCTCTCGCATGGAGGGTAAGCGCTGGCTTTAATCTCTTGCTAATCTCCGAGCTGGAACGTGAGCGGGAACAGCAGTGGTTGGAAACGGCACGGAAGCTCCTCGCAGGGAACCCCGGACCCAGTGCCAGCCATCAGGTTCGGGTCATCGCCGCGCTCGCGCTCTGGCGGGCCGGCGACCGGGAGCAAGCGGTGGCTCACTGGGCGGAGACTTGGACTCGGGAAAATGAACCGTCGGCCCGCGCCGCGCTTTTGCTTGCGGGCGCCACCGAAGCCAGCCTGCCAGCCCCGCCGGATTCCTCGCTCCGCCACGCTAATGATGCCTTTTCGATGATGCTGGCCGCCCGCGACGCCAAAGAGGCTTCCCCTCGCGATGAGGAGTTTCGGCACTTGGCGGATCGTCTGTTCTTAAACCCAGGCCCGGGAACCCGTCCATGAACCAAACCTTAGAATCGGCACCCAGGCAGCGGGAGGCGTTGCGTATCGCCCAGCTAGTGTCCGCGGGTCTCTGCCTTCTGCCGTGGCTGCAGCTGGTGCAGTTGGACTTTGAACGAAGCGCCATGCCCCTGGCCTTTGGGCCCTCCTTGGCCTTGGGATGGCGGCAGATCACCCATGCTTGGTTGCGGCTCACAGAGCCGCGAGCGGGCCGTATCTTCCTCGGCGGCGTCGCCCTCGTGATCACACTTAGCACGCTGCTCGCCGCTCAGCCCGCAGCCGCCCTCGTGCAAGCGGCGAACCTCTGTGTGCTCGGTCTTTTGGCCCTCCTCGTCTCGGAGCTTTTACGAGTCGCACCCCTCGCTTCTCGCTGGTTGCTGGGAGGGATCATCGGCGGCGGTCTCTGCGGCGTCGCCAGCCTAGCGGCTGGGTGGTTCGTGCAGCCAGACCCACGGACCGCTCTGCCGCACCTGATAACTTGGCTTTACCCACACCCGCGCCATATCGGCCTGCACCTCCTTCCCGGGGCCGTCATTGCTCCGATCCTCGCGGCAAATTCGGCAACAAGGGTGCAGCGCGGAGCCCTGCTCACGGTCTCGGCCCTCCTCGCGACCGGCCTCGTCTGGTCCGGTGGGCGCATGCCCTTACTCAGCGCCGCCGCCGCCGCGTTATGGGTGACCGCACTACCACCGGCCGGGTTGAGACGGCAAAACATCGCATTCGCCTACCTGGCCGCCTTTGGCACCGGCTTCATCGCGAGCACCTTCTTTTGGACCACGCACGATGACTTCGGTTGGTGGCGTTTCGCTCGAACCGTCCAGGCAGCTAGTGACGTAAATCAACTCACCTCCCAGCGGATCGACATCTGGCGCGCCTGCATCCCCTTCTTTCTCGAGCGACCTTGGCTGGGCCACGGCCTCGACGGGTACCGCTTTCTTAACCCCAAGATGGACGGACAGCAGCCCCATAATTTCCTGGTTCAAACTGCGCTTAGCTTGGGCGCCTCGGGCCTGCTCGTGCTCGCGGTGAGCGTTGCTGCGATTCTCCACCGTTTGCGTAGAGCGGCGCCCGACGCCCAGTTCGCGGCTGCGGGGGTGGTGATTATCGCCCTGCTTGTGGGCTCCCTTTTTGATGGCACGTTGTATCATGCACTGAGTACCTCGGCCTTCGCCCTGGTATGCGGCTTTGGCCTAAGTCTCGTTCCGATAAACCGTGCTCCCGCCACTCGCGGGATTCGGTTTCGTTTGCTCGGGCTCGCGGCGGGAAGCGCTACCGGTGTAATCCTGCTTCACGCTCTGGTTTTTTTCGCGACCGCGGTTGCGCAGCCTCCGGCGAGTCCAGACGCTCCCCTCGCACGGATCGTAAGACAGTTTCCCTCGACGACGTTTGGGCTAAATCGCTGGTTGGATGCGTGGGCCCCCTCGAACCCGGACGTCGCGCTCGAATGGGCGCGTTGGGCTCAAAAACACTCCGCTTACGCCTTTGTGTTTCACGCGTGGTCCGCACGACACTTGGCGAGCCAGGGTCTACTTGAAGAGGCACGCAGAGAAGCCGCCGCATTCGAGGCCACTAGACCCGGAGCATTTCGAGAAGCGCTTATGTCCCGGCCATCCGGCCCTGCACCAATAACCGCCTCCCCTCCGGAGAAATCCAGCGCAACGACTCAATGAACAAAGTCGACCGCACTCCGAGCAGCGGAACACACGCGACACTTCGCGACCTGGTCGCGTTGACGACGTGTTCAACCCTCAGCCCCGAGTACCGATAACCTTACGAGCACGGAAGTGCCCAGCCCCCCTTCCCATCCTTGAGCTTCGACGCATCGCAGCCACCAACCCCTCCCGCCGTTTCGCCCTCAAGCGGAGCTCCCTTTCGTGGCGGTGAACCGCTAGCCGAATCAGATGCCCCCTTGACCGCCGCTCGCCTCGAGTTGTTGCGGCTGCACTACTCGCAGCGCGCCGTTCCTCGAGGCCTGGCTCTCGGCTACCGCCGCTTGTTGGCCCATTATTTCAACCTGCTCCTGCCGCCGTCCGCCAGCGTCCTGGAAATTGGCTGCGGCAGCGGCGAGCTTCTCGCCCGCCTCCACGCCGCGAAAAAGGTCGGGATCGATTTATCCGAAGAGCAAATCCGCCTCGCGCGTGCACGCGTCCCCGAGGCAACCTTCCACTGCCAAGCAGCCGAACACCTGGTACTTCAAGCTACCTTTGATGCCGTCATTCTGTCCGACGTTGCGAACGAAATCGTTGATCTGCAACGTGTCCTGGAGCGCCTTCACTCGGTATGCCATCCCGGCACCCGCCTCTTGATCAACTTTCACAACACCCTGTGGCGGCCAATCCACCGCTGCGCCGAGCTTGTGGGACTAAGACAACGGCACCCCGAGTCCAATTGGCTCTCTCGGCAAGACATCGATAACTTCCTTCAATTGTCGGGATGGCGGGTGATTAAACACCAATCACGCCTGCTGCTGCCCTTCCCCGTTCCGCTGGTCTCTTCAGCGCTCAATCGCTTGCTCGCCCCCTTACTCCCGAGCGTGACATTCTCCTTGTTCGCCGTCGCCCGCCCAGTCCTAAGAGCGCACACGACGCGGGAATCCGCCTCGGCTCCCAGTGTTTCGGTCGTGATCCCCGCGCGAAACGAATCCGGAAACATAGAAGCAGCTGTTCGTCGAACGCCCGAGATGGGAGCGTGGACAGAACTCATCTTTGTCGAAGGCAACTCCACTGATGACACCTGGGCCGAGATCGAGCGCGTCCGCGCCGCCTACCCCCATAGACGCATCGCCACTTTACGACAAAGTGGACGCGGTAAAGGCAACGCGGTCCGGGACGGTTTCTCGCGAGCCCAAGGAGACCTACTCATGATTTTAGATGCGGACCTTACGATGCCGCCGGAGGAGTTGCCGAAGTTTTACCGCGCGCTGGTGCAAGGCCACGCCGAGTTCGCCAACGGATGCCGCCTAGTTTATCCGATGGAGAAACGAGCGATGCGTTTTCTGAACATGATCGCCAATAAATTTTTCGGGCTAGCGTTCACTTGGCTGCTCGATCAACCGATAAAGGATACCCTTTGTGGAACCAAGGTCCTCAGCCGCAAACACTACCTCGCCATCGCATCAAACCGCGCCTACTTCGGTGAATTTGATCCCTTTGGGGATTTCGACCTCCTGTTTGGAGCAGACAAACTAAACCTGCACATCACAGACATCCCGATCCGCTACCAAGAGCGTACCTACGGTACCACCAACATCCAGCGCTGGCGCCACGGTTGGCTGTTGCTGCGCATGACGGCTTTCGCCGCCAGAAAGTTGAAATTCGTATGAAGGCCAATCGCCAAAAGGCTAGGGAAATCAGCCTTCACAACGATGAAATTTCCGAAAATATACGACATTGGAATAGAAAGCCGGAACTGCGAAACGTCTATAGGCTCTTTTACGCTGATATCGCATCCCAGCTCGAGGGAACTCCACCGGGACCTCTGCTTGAGTGTGGGTCGGGGATTGGCAATCTAAAGTCCGTACTTCCCCACGCAATCACTAGCGACCTTTTCGAAAACCCTTGGCTTGACCGCCGAGAAAACGTTTACGCCCTGTCCTTCCCCTCGGGAGCATTATCAGGCATAGTGCTTTTCGACGTTTTCCACCATTTACAGTACCCCGGCTCCGCACTCCGAGAATTACGACGGGTGCTTCACCCCAGTGGGCGCCTAGTGATTTTCGAACCCTCCATGGGTCTGCTAGGGCGGTTGGTGCTGGGCTTATGCCACCACGAACCACTCGGACTAAAAGATCCGATCACTTGGACTCCACCAAGTGATTTCAATGCCGGCGAAGGCGGTTACTATGCTGCGCAAGGAAATGCCTGGCGAATTTTCTCATCTGGTCACCTCCCCCAAGATCTTGCCACCAACTGGAAGATAAGGTACAAAAAATTCTATCCCGCAGTTAGCTGGCTATTAAGTGGCGGCTTTCGCGGACCGCGATTGCTACGTGGCCCCATCGTTAAATTAGCTTCTTTTGCAGACACGACATTATCCACCGCTCCGCGGTTTTTCTCTTCGCGAATGCTGATAACTCTCGAACCCCGTCACCCCGATCAACGCCCTTAATCTCTTTCCCACATGTTCGTTTTATCATCTCACAACAAAATCAAAATAGCAAAAGGCCTGCACCGACTTGTGCTTTGCGGCCGAAGAACAGTGATGCGCAAACCCATGAGCGGCATATT